>NZ_JBFTKU010000022.1:0-88793 GCF_056665975.1 Caulobacter sp. 05T431
CCGCTAAAAGGATGCTCAGCATCAAAGTCCAAACCCTACCACACGATCACATCACTACCCTCTTCGCCGCGGGGTGGAGCAGCCCGGTAGCTCGTCAGGCTCATAACCTGAAGGTCACAGGTTCAAATCCTGTCCCCGCACCCAAGATCCTAAAGCCAAGCTTGTTCGACGCGTCCGATGTGTGGCCTCAATGCCACTTCCGGTGGCGTTTCGGTCGCGATCGACCCGTGTCACGCGAAAATTTATCGCTCAGATCGGCATCCGCCCGAGATTCTGCAATCAAACCCCGTAGCGCGTTCCTCGGATTTGCGTCATGAGAGCAGGATGGAAGGACGCGGGTCGGCAACTGGCCCGCTGAATGAGGTTTTGAGGATAAGATGGCGAACGGTGTCGTTAAGTGGTTCAACCCGGCCAAGGGCTTTGGTTTCATTCAGCCCGAGGACGGCGGCCAGGACGTGTTCGTCCACATCGCCGCGGTTGAACGCTCGGGCCTGTCGGGCCTGAACGAAGGTGATCAGGTGGCTTACGAGCTGGAAGAGGATCGCCGCTCGGGCAAGACCTCGGCTGGCAATCTGCGCGTGACCGGTCAAGGCGCGGCTCCGTCGGCTCCGCGCCGTCCGGCCCGCGATTTCGGCGCCCCGCGTGGCGGCGGCTACGATGCTCCGCGCGGCGGCGGCTACGGCGGCGGCGGCACGGGCGAAGCCGGCACGGGCGTGGTGAAGTGGTTCAACAGCACCAAGGGCTTCGGCTTCATCCAGCCGGACAACGGCGGCGGCGACATCTTCGTGCACATTTCGGCCGTTGAACGCGCCGGTCTGCGCGGCCTGAACGAAGGCCAGCAAGTCGGTTACGAACTGGAACAGGACCGCCGCTCGGGCAAGACCTCGGCCGGCAACCTGCGCATCCTCTAAGGATCGGAATTCGGCCGGACGCGGCGCGTCCGGCCGGCCTTTCGACCTGAAGATCAGGCCCCGCTGGAGCCTTTCCCCGTCGCTGAGACGGTGGAGGGGTTTCTGCGGGGCCTTTTTCGTGTCCGGAATCGCCGGCGAGAGGCGCGTCTAGGCCCCGCGCAGCTCGCGTTCGGCCGCGGCCTGGTTCACCGCCAGGGCGGTCATGTTGGCGATGCCGCGCGCGGTGACGCTGGGCGTCAGCACGTGCAGCGGCCGGCTCATGCCCAGCAGCAACGGCCCGACCAGCAGGCCCTCGGTGGCGGCGCTGAGCAGGGTCAGGGCGATGTTGGCCGCGTCCAGGGTGGGCATGACCAGGAGGTTGGCCGAGCCCTTCAGGGCGCTGTCGTGCACCAGGCGGTCACGCAGGGCCTGGGACAGGGCGGCGTCGGCGTGCATCTCGCCGTCGACCTCCAGTTCGGGCGCGCGCTCGCGGACCAGGGCCAGGGCTTCGCGCATCTTGCGGGCGGTCGGCGAGTTGCTGGCTCCGAAGCTGGAGTGCGACAGCAGGGCCGCCTTGGGCGTCAGGCCGAAGCGGCGCACGGATTCGGCGGCCAGCAGGGTCATCTCGGCCACCTGCTCGGCGGTCGGGTCGACGTTCACGTGGGTGTCGCAGAAGAACAGCGTGCCGTTGTCGATGATCAGGGCCGACAGGGCGTAGACCCGGCCGACGTTCTCGCGCTTGGGGATGATCGGCAGGACATAGGTCATGTGCTGCCACCAGTCGCCGGCTCCGCCCACCAGGGCGGCGTCGACGTGTCCGGCCTGCAGCAGCATCGAGGCCGAGACGGTCCGGCGGTTGGTCACCCGGCGCTCGGCGGCCAGGGGCGGGACGCCGCGACGGCTGACCAGGCCCTGGTAGCGCTCGACCAGCGGGGCGAACAGCGCCTTGTCGGCCGAGGGATCGAGGATCTCGACGCGGCCGTCGAAGTCCAGCCGCAGGCCCATCTCCGAGGCCTTGGCGATGATCGTCTCGCGCTTGCCGATCAGCACCGGCTTGCAGAGGCCTTCGTCCAGCACGGTCTGGACGGCGCGCAGCACGCGCTCGTCCTCACCCTCGGCGTAGGCCACGCGGATCCCCCCGGCCGCGCTCGCGGCCTTGGTGGCCTTGCGGGCCCGCTCGAACACCGGCCGCATCAGCTGGCCGGAGCGGTAGACGAACAGCTCCAGCTCGGCGCGATAGGCGTCGAAGTCGGGGATCGGCCGGGTGGCCACGCCGCTGTCCATGGCCGCCCGGGCCACGGCCGGGGCGATCTGCAGGATCAGGCGCGGGTCGAACGGCTTGGGGATGATGTACTGGGCGCCGAACATCGGGGCGACGCCGCCATAGGCGCTGGCCACCACTTCCGAGGCCTCGGCCCGAGCCAGCTCGGCGATGGCCTCGACGGCCGCCACCTTCATGGCCTCGTTGATCTCCGAGGCGCCGACGTCCAGCGCGCCGCGGAAGATGAACGGGAAGCACAGGACGTTGTTGACCTGGTTGGGATAGTCGCTGCGGCCGGTGGCCATGATGGCGTCGGGGCGCTGGGCCGCGACGATCTCGGGCAGGATCTCCGGCTCGGGATTGGCCATGGCCAGGATCAGCGGGTTCTCCGCCAGCAGCGGCAGCCATTCGGCCTTGAACACGCGCGGGGCCGACAGGCCCAGGAAGATGTCGGCGCCAGGCAGCACGTCGGGCAGGGTCCGGGCGTCGGTCTGGCGGGCGTAGCGGGCCATGTTCTCGGGCATGTCCGGCTCGCGGCCGGCGTGGACCACGCCCTTGATGTCGGTCAGGGTCACGTTCTCGACCGGCAGGCCCATCGAGACCAGCAGGTCCACGCAGGCCAGGGCGGCCGCGCCGGCGCCCGAAGTGACCAGCTTGACGTCCTGGAGGGTCTTGCCCTGCACGACCAGGGCGTTGCGCACGGCGGCGGCGCAGACGATGGCGGTGCCGTGCTGGTCGTCGTGGAAGACCGGGATGTTCATCCGCTCGCGCAGCTTGCGCTCGATGACGAAGCATTCCGGGGCCTTGATGTCCTCCAGATTGATGCCGCCGAAGGTGGGCTCCAGGGCCGCGACCACCTCGATGAACCGGTCGGGATCCTCGGCGTCGACCTCGAGGTCGAAGACGTCGATGCCGGCGAACTTCTTGAACAGGACCGCCTTGCCCTCCATCACCGGCTTGGAGGCCAGCGGGCCGATATTGCCCAGGCCCAGCACGGCGGTGCCGTTGGAGATCACGGCCACCAGGTTGCCGCGGGCGGTGTAGTCGCGGGCGGTGTCGGGATCGGCGGCGATGGCCTCGCAGGGGGCGGCGACGCCGGGGGAGTAGGCCAGGCCGAGGTCGCGCTGGGTGGCCATGCGCTTGGTGGCCTCGATCTGCAGTTTTCCGGGCCGCGGCAGACGGTGATAGTCCAGGGCGGCTTTACGGAAATCCTCGTCCATCGGTCGGTCCTCGGTGACTGCGCAAGGTGAAGCGGCGCGGATCGTCTGGTGTGGAAGTCGGCGCGATCCGTCAGGGCCTAGCTACCGGTGTTGGCGACGTATTTCCAACCTTACCCAGGGGCGGACGGCATTTTTTGCGGTTCGGGGCGTCCCGCGCGCGATGGCGGCTGGCTCACTAAGTAATAAAAGACTTATATAACGCCTATCCGGCGGGCGCCGAGCGCCGTCCCGCAAGGCGGTTCGCCGTCTTGGTGAGACGGACGGGCGTCCGGGCTGGACTTGCGGGCGAGGCGGTTTCAGCATCGCTCGGAAGGCCCATGGGTCTAGAATGTCGCGCGGCGACGCCGAGCAGGGAAGCACGAACGCATGAGCGGCCTGACCACCCACATCCTCGACACGGCGATCGGTCGCCCGGCGGCGGGGGTGATCGTGCGGGTTTCCGCCCGGCGTGGGGAAACAGTCAGCCTGCTGAGCGAAACCCGCACCGACGCCGATGGGCGGGCGCGGCTGGTCGAGGGCTCGGATCTGGCGGCCGGCGGCTACCGGCTGGAGTTCGCGGTGGCCGACTACTTCAAGGGAACGGGCGCGGCCGTCAGCGATCCGCCGTTCCTGGACGTGGTGACGATCGACTTCGCCGTGGCCGATCCCGCCCAACACCATCACGTGCCGCTGCTGGTCTCGCCGTTCGGCTATTCCACCTATCGAGGCAGCTGAGATGGCTTCTGTGCGCTTCCTGCTGAACGGGGAGGTGGTCGAGGCCAAGGACGTCGATCCCACCCGAACCCTGCTGGAGCACCTGCGCGGCGACCTGCGCCGCACCGGGACCAAGGAAGGCTGCGCCGAGGGCGACTGCGGCTCGTGCACCGTGCTGGTCGGCGAGCTGGAGGGCGAGGCTGTCAGCTGGCGAGCGGTCAACAGCTGCATCCAGTTCGTGCCGATGCTGGACGGCAAGGCGGTGATCAGCGTCGAGGGCCTTGGGAAGGACGAGCCGCATCCGGTGCAGGCGGCCATGGTCGAACATCACGGTTCGCAATGCGGCTTCTGCACGCCGGGCATCGTCATGTCGCTGTACGGCCGGGCCGTGGCGGCCAAGGGCGCCGACGCGCCGGTCGACGAGGTGCTGGCCGGCAACCTGTGCCGCTGCACCGGCTATGGTCCGATCATCGCGGCGGCCGAGACGATCCAGCCCGAGGCCGCGCCCGACGTGGCCGGCCAGCTGGCGGCGCTGCGGCGCGACGAAGCGCTGAGCCTTGATTACGCCGACCCGATCGCCGGCCTGACCCGGCGCTGGTTCGCGCCGTTGAGCGTGGACGAACTCGCCGCGACCTACGCGGCCCATCCGGACGCCGTGATCGTGGCTGGCGCCACCGACATCGGCCTGTGGGTGACCAAGCTGCGCAAGCCGCTGAAGACCCTGATCGACATTGGCCGGGTCGATGCGCTGAAGACCGTCACCCGCGAGGACGGGATCCTGCGGATCGGCGCCGGCGTGCGCTATGTCGACGCCCTGGAGGCGCTGAGCGAACTCTATCCCGACCTGGGCGCCATGATGCGCCGGCTGGGTTCGACCCAGGTGCGCAACAGCGGCACGATCGGCGGCAACATCGCCAACGGCTCGCCGATCGGCGACATGCCGCCGGCCCTGATCGCGGCGGGCGCGCGCCTGGTGCTGCGACGCTGGAACGAGCGGCGGACGATCCCGCTGGAGGACTTCTTCATCGCCTACGGCAAGCAGGACCGCGCCCCTGGCGAGTTCGTCGAGGCGGTGCTGGTCCCCGAGCCCGCGCCTGACGCCCTGTTCAAGGTCTTCAAGCTGTCCAAGCGCTTCGACCAGGACATCTCGGCGGTGTGCGGCGCGTTCAACATCCGCATCGTCGACGAGGTCGTGGCCGAGGCCCGCATCGCCTATGGCGGCATGGCCGGCACGCCCAAGCGGGCCACGGCCTGCGAAGAGGCGCTGGTCGGCCAGCTGTGGAACCGCACGACGATCCATGCCGCCGTCGAGGCCCTGGCCGGCGACTTCACGCCCCTGACCGACGCCCGCGCCTCGGCCGCCTATCGGGCCATGACCGCCGGCAACATGCTGCGCAAGGTGTTCATCGAGTCCGCCCGGCCGGACCTGCAGACCCGCGTACCGGAGGCGGCCCATGGCTGATTCCGGCGCCAAGCTGGTCGAGCCGGTCGTCTTCCAGGGCGTCCACGCCTCGCTGCCGCACGACAGCGCCTGGCGCCATGTCTCTGGCGCGGCGATCTATGTCGACGACATCCCCGAGCCGCCCGGCATGCTCCACGTCCATCTGGGCATGAGCAAGAAGGCCCATGCGCGGATCGTGTCGATGGACCTGTCGGCCGTGCGCGCCTCGCCCGGCGTGGTGGCGGTGCTGACGGCCCAGGACATCCCCGGCGAGAACGATGTCAGCCCGGTGATCCACGACGACAGGCTGTTCGCCGACGGCGAGGTGGTCTGCGTGGGCCAGAGCCTGTTCGCCGTGGCCGCCACCTCGATCGCCGCCGCCCGCGCCGCCGCCGCCAAGGCCGTGGTCGAGTACGAGGACCTGCCGGCCGCGATCACCATCGGCCAGGCCCGCGAGGCCGACCTGAAGATCGAGGCCAGCCAGCGCATGGCGCGCGGCGACGCGGTCGCGGCCCTGGCGGCCTCGCCCCGGCGGCTGCAGGGCGCCTTCGCCATCGGCGGCCAGGACCACTTCTACCTCGAGGGCCAGGTCGCTCTGGCCACGCCGCGCGAGGGCGGCGACGTCCACGTCTGGTCGTCGACCCAGCATCCCAGCGAGGTCCAGCACCTGGTCGCCCACGTCCTGGCTGTGCCCAGCAGCGCGGTCACGGTCGAGGTGCGCCGGATGGGCGGCGGGTTCGGCGGCAAGGAGACCCAGGCCTCGCTGTTCGCCGCCGCCGCGGCCCTGGTGGCGGTCAAGACCGGCCGTCCGGCCAAGGCGCGTCCAGACCGCGACGAGGACATGGTCATGACCGGCAAGCGGCATGACTTCGAGGTCGCCTACGACGTCGGCTTCGACGACGAGGGACGGCTGACGGGCCTGGCCCTGGAGCTGGCCTCGCGCTGCGGCTCGACCACCGACCTGTCGATGGCCATCAACGACCGGGCGATGTTCCATGCCGACAACTGCTACTTCCTGCCGGCCGTCGAGATCGTCTCGCACCGGTTCAAGACTCACACCGTGTCGAACACCGCCTTCCGCGGTTTCGGCGGTCCACAGGGCATGGCGGCCATCGAGCACGTGATGGACGCCGTCGCCCAAGCCACGGGGCTGGATCCGCTGGAGGTGCGCCAGCGCAACCTCTATGGCGGCGAGGGGCGGAACCTGACGCCCTACCACCAGACGGTCGAGGACAATGTCGCGCCGCAGCTGCTGGCCGAGTTGGCCGTGTCCTGCGACTACGACGCCCGCCAGAGCGAGATCGACGCCTACAACGCCAGGAGCCCGGTGCTGAAGAAGGGCCTGGCCCTGACGCCGGTGAAGTTCGGCATCTCGTTCACCACTACCCACCTGAACCAGGCCGGAGCGCTGCTGCACCTCTATGCCGACGGCTCGATCCTGCTGAACCACGGCGGGACCGAGATGGGGCAGGGGCTGTTCGTCAAGGTGGCCCAGATCGTCGCCGAGGCCTTCAAGGTGGGCGTCGACCGCGTGAAGGTCAGCGCGACCGTCACCGACAAGGTGCCCAACACCTCGGCCACGGCCGCCTCGTCGGGCACGGACCTCAACGGCATGGCGGCCCTGAACGCGGCGAACACGATCAAGGCGAGGCTGGTCGAGTTCGCGGCGAGGAAGTGGGGCTGCGCGCAGAGCGACGTCGAGTTCACGCCCGAAGGCCTGCGGGCCGGAGCGGAGTTGGTGCCCTTCGAAGTCCTGTGCCGCCAGGCCCACATGGCCCGGGTGTCGCTGTCGTCGACCGGCTTCTACGCCACGCCCAAGATCCACTACGACCGCAAGACCCACACCGGCCGGCCGTTCTACTACTTCGCCTATGGCGCGGCTTGCAGCGAGGTGCTGATCGACACCCTGACCGGCGAGATGAAGGTCACGCGGGTGGATGTCCTGCACGACGCTGGCCGCTCGATCAATCCGGCCATCGACCTGGGGCAGATCGAGGGCGGCTTCGTCCAGGGCATGGGCTGGCTGACCACGGAGGAGCTGGTGTTCTCGGACGACGGCCGCCTGCTGACCCACGCGCCCTCGACCTACAAGATCCCCACCTGTGGCGACCGTCCGGCGGTGATGAACATCGCCCTGTGGGAGCCGGGCCGGAACGTCGAGGAGACGGTGCATCGCTCCAAGGCCGTGGGCGAACCGCCGCTGATGCTGGCCATGTCGGTGCTGTCGGCGGTGAACCGCGCGGTGGCCAGCGTCGCCGACCACAAGGTGTTCCCGAACCTCGACGCCCCGGCCACGCCGGAACGGATCCTGATGGCGGTGGAAGACGTCAAGCAGAGGGCTGGGTCGTGAACTGGGCCCGTTCCGCCCTGGCCCAGCTGGCCCTCGACGAGACCGTCGCCCTGGTCACCATCCTGGCCACCGAGGGTTCGGCCCCGCGCGACGCCGGGACCAAGATGGTGGTGTGGGCCGGCGGCCAGGCCGGAACGATCGGCGGCGGCAATCTGGAGCACCAGGTCGCCGACCAGGCCCGGCGGATGCTGCTGACCCAGGTCCATTTCGCCCTTCAGGACTATCCGCTGGGCCCGCTGCTGGCCCAGTGCTGCGGCGGTCGGGTGCGGCTGCTGATCGAGCGGCTGGACAAGACCGCCGTCGACTGGCTGACTGACGCCGCGCGCCGGCTGGACGCGTCCCAGCCGTTCGAGGTGCGCACCCGCTTCAACCCCGGCGCCCTGCTCAAGACCATCGCCCCGGTCGCGGCCTCCAGCCCCGACGGCGCGGCCATCACCCTGGCGGGCGAACCGGCCACGGCGCGCGGCGCGAGGCCGACGCTGGGCGACGTGCTGGTCGAGCCGCAGGACCTGCCGCGCCCGCCGGTGCTGCTGTTCGGGGCCGGCCATGTGGGCCAGGCCGTTGCCCGAGCTCTGGAACCGCTGCCGTTCCGCCTGGCGTGGTACGACACCCGGCCCGAGACGGCCCCGATCCCCGGCGTGACCGTGGGCACGCCCGCCGAGCTGGCCGCCGCCGCCATGGGCGCGGGGCCGGACGCCTACATCCTGATCATGACCCACGACCATAACCTGGACTACGCCCTGACCTCGTCGGCCCTGGCCGGCGGGGCGTTCGGCTATCTGGGCCTGATCGGGTCGGACACCAAGAAGGCCCGGTTCCTGAGCCGGCTGCGCAAGGACGGCTTCGGCGACGGGGCCGTGGCCCGCATGACCTGCCCGATCGGCCTGCCGCACCTGAAGAACAAGGCCCCTGAAGTGATCGCCGTCTCGGTGGTCGCCGATCTGTTGATGCGGCTCGAGGCCGCCCGCGCTGCTACGAAGGATCTCCAGCTTGCAAGCCTATAGGGCGTCGATCCTCCACCTGGAGGACGACCCGAGCATCACCGATGGCGAGGCGCACGCCTTCCACGAGGACGGCCTGTTGCTGGTCGAGGACGGCCGCGTGGTGGCTTGCGGCGACTACGCCAAGCTGGCCGACGAACTGGGCGATACGCCGGTGGAGGACCTGCGCGGCAAGCTGATCGTCCCCGGCTTCGTCGACACCCACATCCACTTCCCCCAGGTCGACATCATCGCCGCCCATGGCGAGCAGTTGCTGGACTGGCTGGAGCGCCACACCTTCCCGGCCGAAGCCGCCTTCGCAGATCGCGGCCACGCCGAGGAGACCGCCGAGTTCTTCGTCGAGGAGCTGCTGCGCAACGGCACCACCAGCGCCCTGGTGTTCGGCTCGGTGCACAGGGTCTCGGTCGAGGCGCTGTTCGCCGCCGCCCTGAAGCGCGACATGCGGCTGATCGCCGGCAAGTCGCTGATGGACCGCAACGCCCCGCCCGGCCTGACCGACACGGTCGAGAGCAGCCGGGCCGACATGCAGAGCCTGATCGCCGACTGGCACGGCAAGGGGCGCCTGGGCTACGCGGTCACCCCGCGCTTCGCGATCAGCTGCAGCGACGAACAGCTGACCATGGCCGGCGAGGTGCTGGCCGAGCATCCGGGCCTGTGGATGCAGACCCACCTGTCGGAGAACCTGCGCGAGATCGCCGACACCGCGCGTCTGTTCCCGGAGGCCAAGGACTATCTCGACGTCTACGACCGCTTCGGCCTGGTCGGGAAGCGTTCGGTGTTCGCCCACTGCGTCCACCTGGGCGCCGAGGCCTTCGACCGGCTGGCGGACGCCGGCTCGGCCGTCGCCTTCTGTCCGACCTCGAACCTGTTCCTGGGCTCGGGCCTGTTCCCGCTGCAGACGGCCTGCGCCCACGGGGTGAAGGTCGGGATCGGCACGGACGTGGGGGCGGGGACGACCTTCTCGATCCTCCACACCCTGGGCGAGGCCTACAAGGTGGGCCAGCTGCGCGGCGAGGCCCTGGACCCGTTCCACGCCCTGTACCTGGCCACCCTGGGCGGGGCGCGGGCCCTGGGGCTGGAGGACGAGATCGGCAGCCTGGAACGCGGCAAGATCGCCGACTTCCTGGTGCTGGACCTGGCGGCCACGCCACTGCTGGCGCGGCGGTTGCCGGCGGCGAAGAGCCTGGAGGATCGGCTGTTCGCGCTGACTGTGCTCGGGGACGATCGGGTGGTGGAGCGGACGTATGTGGCCGGGGTGGAGCGGTATCGGCGCTAGTGGCTCACCCACTTGCCCCCACCTGACCGCTACGCGGTCTGTCCGCCCCCTTAGGGGGCGGAGGACTCGCGCGCGGCGCTCCTCTTCCCCCTCTGGGGGAAGACGGTCGCGAAGCGACCCGTAGGGGGCAAGTGTTAGCCGTCTAGGCGCTCATGGTCTCGCGATACAGCTTCAACAGCCCCTCGGCCTTGACCCCCACGGTGATCGCCTGGATCGGCTGATCATCCCAGGCGCTGGGCCCGAACAGCTCGCCCTCGACCTTCTGGCAGGTCTGGCCCAGGGCGATGCCGTCGGTGATCACGCGGATCGAGCCGGGCCGCACTTCGAACAGCGAGGGATCGATCACGAACGCCACGGCGGCGGCGTCATGCACGCAGCAGCCGACGATGCCGTCGCGGCCGCCGTAGAAGGCGGCGTAGGGCTTGGAGATGGCGTTGAGGAATTCACCCGCCGGGCCGGCGGCGATTTCCAGGGCGTCCATATAGGCCGGGCTCATCACCACCTGGGTGGTGACGTCCAGGCTGACGGCGGTGACGTGCCAGGGTGCGGTGAACACCAGGTCGGCGGCTTCCGGATCGTTCCAGATATTGGCCTCGGCCACGGGCGTGACGTTGCCCGGCTTGCCGGCCACGCCGAACGCGCCGCCCATGATCACCACGCCCTTCAGCAGCGTGGCGACCTCGGGATCGGCCCGCAGGGCCAGGGCCAGGTTGGTCAGCGGTCCCACCGCGACCAGGGTGATCTCGCCGGGATTGGCGCGGGCCAGGTCGATGATCGCCTGATAAGCCGGCTTGGCCTCGGGCTCGGCGGCGACCAGGCCGGTCAGCTCGACATCGCCCAGGCCGTTCTCGCCGTGCACGAAGGTGGGGGAAGGATTGCGCGGCCGGGTCAGCGGCTTGTCGGTGCCCTTGAAGACCGGGGCCGTCAGGCCGAAGCGGTGCTTCAGGTAGAGGGCGTTGCGGGTGGTGGTGTCGATGTCGGCGTTGCCGAACACGGTGGTCACGGCCACCAGGTCGAGCGCGGGGCTGGCCTCGATGAAGAGCAGCGCCATGGCGTCGTCGATGCCGGGGTCGGTGTCGAAAATGATCTTCTGGGTCGTCATCCGAAGGACTTATCTCATCGTGTGATGAAGGGGGAGACCCCTCCGAAACGAACCATGCTCCCGGCGCGAACCGGGAGCATGGCGGGAACGATGGCGATCCTTCGGGACCGCCCGGCCGGGGCCGGGCGGGACGTCGGGACTAGCGCCGGGCGCTGATCGAGATGCCGACGATCCGAGGCTCGTTGACGAAACCGGTCAGGTTGTTGAAGTCGATCGCACCGCGCAGGTTCACCTCGTTGGTGATGTTGCGGGCGAACGCGGCGATCTCGTAGGCGCCGTCCTGCTTGGCGTAGCCGAGCTTCAGGCCGCCCTCGAAGTCGCCCTTCGAGTAGAACTCCTTGGACTGGTAGAGGAAGATGTTGGTGTAGCCCTGCTTGAACCAGTCGGTGTAGGCGAACAGCTCGCCGTCGCCGATCGGATAGCTGTAGCGGGCGGTGAAGTTCAGGACGTACTTCGGCGCGTTCGGGAACGGGTTGCCGTCGACCAGGGCCTGGCCGGCGCCGTTCAGCGGGTCGGTGACCGTGCACTGGGCGCAGACCGCCACCGCCAGATCCTTGTCCTTGATCTTGGTGTGGTTGTAGCTGTAGCCGGCCGTCAGCAGCAGGTTTTCGGTGACCTTGAACTCGCCGTCGAACTCGACGCCGTAGGCTTCGCCCTTGTCGGCGTTGATCAGCAGGGTGTTGTTGCCGGCGCCGCCGATGGCGCTGAACTGCGGGTCCTTTTCCTCATAGGTGAAGGCCGCGCCGTTGAAGCGGATGCGACGGTCCAGCAGCTCGCTCTTGAAGCCGACTTCATACGACTGGATGGTTTCCGACTGGGCCACCGACGGGTTGGCGCCGAAGACCACGTCGCGGCCCTGGATGGTCGGACCGCGGAAGCCGTGGGCGGCGCGGGCGTACAGGCTGAAGTCGTCGCTGACGTCGTAGAAGGCCGACAGGTCCCACGAGACCTTGCTGTCCGACACCTCGACCTTCGGCGCGGTCGAGCCGACGATGGTCATGGTCTTCTTGTCGTCGGTGTAGCGGGCGCCGCCGGCGATCTTCAGGGCCGGGGTGATCTGGTAGGTGACCTGGCCGAAGCCGGCCCAGGCGGTGTTCTTGTGGTTCAGGGTCGCCTTGGCGAAGCCGGCGTCCGTGGTCAGCAGCATGTCGGACTTGAAGTAATAGCCGCCGACCTGCCAGGTGAGCGGGCCGTCGGTGTCCGAGGCGAAGCGCAGTTCCTGGGTGTACTGGTCCAGGTCGTCGATGCCGTCCTTGGTGTCGGAGTCGAACGGGATGAAGCCCGGACCCGTGCCGGCCACGCCGCCGTCGATGTCGCCGCGGCTGTAGCCGTTGGTGGTCTCGTAGGCGCTGATCGAGGTCAGGGTCACGGGGCCGAAGTCGTAGTCGATCTTCACGCTCTCGCCGTTGCCGTCGTACTTCTGCGGGTTGCTGCCGCCGCCGTTGTAGAAGACGGAATCCCGGTCGAAGTTGCCGTTGATCTGGTTGCTGCCCTTGGTGAGGATGTTGGCGCGGAAGATCGCGGCCGTGCCGTCCAGGCTGCGGTTGTGGGCGTTGAGCAGGACGCTCAGGTCCTCGGTCGGGGTCCACAGCAGTTGGCCGCGGATGGCGAACTCGTCATAGCCGCCCATGGCGTCCTTCACGTGGGTGAAGGTGTTGTCGATGTAGTCGGCGCGGTGTTGGCCCAGGACCGACAGACGGCCGGCCAGCTTGCCTTCGACCAGCGGGCCGCCGACGCCGCCTTCGGCGGTCCACGAGTTGTACGAGCCGTAGGTCAGGGCGGCGTTGGCCTTGTAGGTCTGGCTCGGCTTGACGCTGTCGAACTTGACGATGCCGGCGGTGGTGTTGCGGCCGAACAGCGTGCCTTGCGGGCCGCGCAGCACTTCAACCTGGTCAACGTCGAAGATCGGCGTGCTCTTCAGCACGACGTTTTCCATGACCACGTCGTCCATGATCACCGAGACCGGCTGCGAGGCGGCCAGGTCGAAGTCGGTGTTGCCCAGGCCGCGGATGTAGAAGCGCGGGGCGGCGCGGCCGTTGGAGCTTTCGACGAACAGGCCGGGCACGCGGCTCGACAGGGCCAGGACGTCCTCGCCGCCGGCGAACAGGGCTTCCAGCTTCTCGCCGCCCATGGTGGCGACCGAGACCGGAACTTCCTGGATGTTTTCGGCGCGCTTCTGGGCGGTGACGATCACGTCGTCCAGCGTGACGGCGGCGGCGTCCTGGGCGAAGGCCGGCGCGGCGGCGGCCACGGCGAGGGTCAGGGCGGTGAGGGCGGCGCCGCGGTGGAGGCGGCTGCGCAGCTTGGTGGCGGTGGTCATTGAAGTATCCCCTTCATGCGTCGGCGGCCCGACGCTTGAGGGTGCAATGCACAATGAACGAGCCGAATCCAAAGGATTGATGACGTATCGACCGCCGTTTGGTGAAGTTTTTGCCCTGAATGTTACTATTTGACCACGCAGGGACAGGACTGCCTAAAAGCAGATCATAAGTCAGGGATTTATTACTTATCTTCATGGTGCGGACGATCTATCGCTTACGGGGCAAGGCGTTGATCGATGCCCTCATGAAGAAGCGACACGTGGGCGGAGACGATTTTCCAGCCCTTTTCGGTCCGCACCCAAGCTTGGCTTTGTCGGCCGGTGCGTTTTGCCCCTTCGCGCACGAACTCGACGTTGGCGATTGCGAAGTCTCGCCCAAACGTGGTGATTTCAGTCCTTAGGCGCGACCTCTGGGGCGAGCCGCCCGAACGGCCGATTCGAAACGCCGCGATCGCCTCGAAGCCGTAGAGGTTCTCGGCCACGCCGTAGCGGACCGTCTCGGGCGCGTCGCGGAAGAATCCATCCAGCGCCTCGACGTCGTTGGCCATCAACGCGGCCTCGTAGGCGTCGACCTGCGCGGTCACCTCGGCGACGACGTCGGGCTTGTTGACGGTCATGCGCGCACCTCGCCGGGCGAGACGGGCGGCGGACGGTGGGCGGCCACGACGCCGGCCCGCTCCAGCCGCAGGGCGGCGGCCAGGGCCACCTCCTCGCGCCAGGCCGGGGCGATGATCTGCACGCCGATCGGCGGCTTGCCCGGGCGGTTGACCGGCGCGGCGACCACCGGCAGGCCGATATAGCTGATCGGCTGGGTGTAGGCGCCCAGGTTCCGGCGCACCGAGACCTGCCTGCCGTCCATCTCCATGGTCGCCTGGCCGATGCCCGGGGCGGGGCAGACCGAGGCGGGCGCCAGCAGCACGTCGAAGTCCTCGAACACCCGGCGCGCGGCGTCGCGGAACAGCGGGCGATAGCGACGGGCGGCCTCGGCGACCGCTTCGGGCGCCAGGGCGCCGGCCAGCAGGCGGTCGCGGACGGCGGGGTCGTAGTCCAGCGGCCGGGCCTTCAGGTCGGGCAGGTGCAGGTGGGCGGCCTCGACCGGCGTGAGGCAGAAGGCGGCGGCGCGGGCCTGCTCGGCGCCGGGCAGTTCGACGCCGCGGCGGGCCTGCAGGGCGTCGGCGACGATCTCCAGCGCCTCCAGCACCTCGGGAAAGGCGCCCTGCGCGAACCAGCCGCCCAGCACGCCGACGCGGAGCGGTCCGTCGGCGATGGCTTGCAGGCGAGGGGCGGCCGGTTCGGCGGGCCGACGGCAGAGCGGATCCAGTGGATCGGGGCCCTGCATCAGGTCGTAGGCGAGGGCCAGGTCGGCGACCGAGCGGGCGAACGGCCCCACATGGTCCAGGCTCTCGACAAAGGGGAAGGCGCCCTGGCGCGACAGGCGGCCCAGGGTGGGCTTCAGGCCGAACACCCCGCACAGGCTGGCGGGGACCCGGATCGAGCCGTTGGTGTCTGAGCCCAGGGTCAGCGGGACCAGTCCCCCGGCGACCGCCGCCGCCGAGCCGCCGGATGAGCCGCCGGCGATGCGGTTCAGGCCGTGCGGATTGCGGGTGGGGCCGTCGTGGGCGTTCTCGGTGACGAAGCCATAGGCGAACTCGTCCATGTTCAGCGCCCCGACCAGAACCGCCCCGGCGGCGGTCAGGCGCTGGACGGCGGTGGCGTCGTGGGCGGCGGCGGGCGCGTCGCGGCGGATCTTCGAGCCGGCGATCGTGGTCACGCCCTGAATGTCGAACAGGTTCTTCACCGCGAACGGGACGCCGGCGAGCGGACCCACCGGCCGGTCGGCGGCGAGGTCGGCGTCGATCGTCTCGGCCTGGGCCAGGGCGCGCTGGGCGACGAGGGCGGTGTAGGCGTTGAACGGGTCGGTGCGCGCGCGGGCCAGGGCGGCCTCGGTCTCCTCGCGCGCGGTGGTCCGGCCTTCGCGGACGTCGGCCGCGACGGCCTGGGCCGACCGGAAGTCCAGGGCGGAACCCGGGAGGCTCATGGCTCGAACGCCTCGATCGGCGCGGCGACGTCCAGGTCCGTGGCGAAGGTGGCGGCCTGGCGGCGCAGCAGGGCCAGGTTCTCGAACGTCCCGGCGCGGGTCTCGGCTGGCAGGACCAGGCCGAGCGCCGCCGCCCGGGCCTCCGCATAGGCGGCGACCGAGTCGTCGTCGAGGGCCAGGAACGCAGCGAGCACCGGATCGGTCGCCATGCGGGGCGAGCTCCACAAGTAAGAAAAATCTTCATAACCGGGATATCCGGCCACGGCCAGCATCATAGCGCCTTGGAGCCCGTCGGCGCTCGTCCGTGCGTCATGCCGGCCTTCGCCCTGCCTGCCGGATGGGCGCCCACGCTCTTCGCGCGTCCGAGCGGCGCTCCAGGCTAGGGCGGCGACGGCGAGGCGCGCCAACTGAAGCTAGGTAATAGAGAGCTTACTTCATGCGGCATCACCTGGCCTCGACCCCGGACACCGTGCGGTTCGGCATCTTCGACGCGGCCTTCGATCCGGTGCTGACCGCCGCGCCGGGCGACACCGTGGTGATCGATTGCGTGTCGGGCGGGCCCGAGGTGATGCCGGCGCCGGACTCGGGCCTGGCGATCCCGCCCGCCCTGCAGGCGATCCACGACGAACGGCTGGAGCGCATCGGCCCCCACATCCTGACCGGTCCGGTGGCGATCGCGGGCGCCGAGCCGGGCGACACCCTGGAGGTGCGGATCGAGGCGATCGAGCCCAACAACAGCTGGGGTTACTGCGCGGTCCGTCCGCTGGCCGGCACCCTGCCGGACGAGTTCCCGGAGCGCTATGTCAGCCATATCACGGTCGACGCGGGCGCGGGGACCTGCAAGCCAGCCTGGGGCCCGACCCTGCCGCTGCGGCCGTTCTTCGGCACCACGGGCGTGGCCCCGCCGCCGCGCTATGGGCGCCTGTCCAGCCGCGAGCCGCGCGAGCACGGCGGCAACATGGACTGTAAGGAACTGATCGCGGGCTCGACCCTGTTCCTGCCGGTGTGGGTCCCGGGCGCGAACTTCAGCGCCGGCGACGGCCACGGCCGCCAGGGCGACGGCGAGGTCTGCGTCAACGCCCTGGAGATGGGTCTGACCGGGACCTTCACCTTCGTGCTGCACAAGGCCGCCGACGTCGGGGTGCGGACCTGGCCGTCGGCGGAGAGCCCGACCCACTACCTGACGCTGGGCTTCAACGAGGACCTGGACCTGGCGATGAAGCAGGCGTTGCGGGGGATGATCGATCTGATCGTGTCGCGGTCGTCGCTGACGCGGGTGCAGGCCTATCAGTTCTGTTCGCTGGCCGTGGACTTCCGCGTGACCCAGACGGTCAACGGCGAGAAGGGCGTGCACGGGATGCTGGAGAAGGGGGTGTTGTTCTAGGGACCCCCTCCCTGTGGGAGGAGTGTCGGCGAAGCCGACGGGGAGGGGAGTTTGCGCTGGTGGCCGCATTCCCGGATCGAACGCCCTAAAACTTCCCCACCGGTCGCTGCGCGACCGCCTCCCCCACAAGGGGAGGCCTACTTTCGCAGATACGCCTCAAGCAGCTCCGACGCGTGCACCAGCCGCGCCCGACGCCACTCCGGCTTGCTCATGTCGGTGTCCAGTGTCACCGACAACGAATACCCGTTGGCCAGGTGGAAGCGGCTCATGGCCGCGATGGTCACGTAGATCTGGGCCCAGTCCAGGTTGTCGCGGAAAATCCCCTGCTTCTGGCCGCTGTCGATCAGGTGCTCGATTGTCCGGCGCAGCGGGAAGGCGGTCTCGGTGACCTTGCGCGACTGGGCCACGAACTTGCCCTGCAGCAGGTTTTCGTTGCGCAGCAGCCCGTCGATGCGCGGGTTCTTCTCGAAATAATCGAAGGTGAAGCGCTGCAGGGCCAGGAAGCCTTCCAGCGGCTTGTCGAAGTCGATCTCCAGCTCGGCCTCGCGGCCGCGCAGGTCCTCGTAGGCGGCCTCCAGCACCGCCAGGTACAGGCCCTTCTTGTCGCCGAAGTAGTGGTAGAGCATGCGGATGTTGCACTTGGCGGCCTTGACGATCTTCTCGATCCGCGCGCCGGCGTAGCCCGCCTGCGAGAACTCCTTGAGCGCCGCGGTCAGGATGGCCTTGCGCGTCCGCTCGGCGTTACGCTTGCGGGGCGCCGGAGCGGCGTCGTCGGTCGGTACGGCCGAAGGCGTCTCTACCTGGGTGGTCACGGCGTCTTTGCTCCCGCTTCGATCCAGGCGCCCAGCTGGGCGCGTTCCTGATCGGTAATGTGAGTCTCGTTTCCGAGCGGCATGCTGGTGGAATCGACCGCGCGTTCCCGGATCTTGCCCGCATAACGCGCCATGCCCGCCGGGGTGTCGAAGGCCGCGCCGTTGGGCGGGGCGGTGAATCCCTTGTGGGTCGGGACAGCCGAGTGGCAGGTCACGCAGTGCTTCTGGACGATGGCCTGGGCGACGGGGAAGGGCACGTCGGAGACGACTTCCGCCGGCTTGGGCTTGTGGCTGGCGATCACGCTGGCGAAGAACACCAGCATCACCCCGGCGAAGATGAAGCCCGGCTTGATGATCCCGTGGTGGCGCAGGATGAAGAAGTAGCGGATCGACACCCCGCCGGCGCTGATCAGGGCCAGCAGCAGCCAGGCCAGGGGATGGCCCGTCACCGCCGGATAGTGGTTGCTGATCATGATGAAGATGACCGGCAGGGTCATGTGGGTGTTGTGCACCGAGCGCTGCTTGCCCATCGCGCCCAGGCGCGGGTCGACGGGGCGGCGGGCCAGCATGTCGGCGACGATCTTGCGCTGGTTGGGGATGATGATCAGGAACACGTTGCCGACCATGCACGTGCCGATGATCGCGCCGACGTGGATGAAGGCCCCGCGGTCGCTGAACAGGTGCGTCAGCGCATAGGCCGCGCCCGTCAGGGCCAGGAACCAGACCATGCCGAACAGCCGGGGCCTCGCGCCCAGGGGCGAGCGGCACAGGCCCTCGTAGACCAGCAGGCCGCCGAAGATGAAGGCCAGGCCCGTGGCGATCGCGCCGGCCTGGCTGAAGGCGTGCTTGCTGGCGTCGATCAGATAGACCGGCGCGCCGACGTAGTAGAGCACGATCAGCAGGGCGAAGCCCGACAGCCAGGTGGTGTAGGCCTCCCATTTGAACCAGTGCAGGTGGTCGGGCATGTGGGCTGGGGCCGTCATGTACTTCTGCGAATGGTAGAAGCCGCCGCCGTGCACGGCCCACAGTTCGCCCTTCACGCCGTCCTTTTCGGGGACGGGAGGCCGCAGATTGTTGTCCAGCCAGACGAAGTAGAACGAGGCGCCGATCCAGGCGACGCCGGCGATCACGTGCAGCCAGCGCAGGCCCAGGTTCAGCCAGGTCGTGACGTCATAGTCCATCTAGGCGGTCACCGCGTCTTGCAGCCGAAGCTTGGAGATCAGGCCGATCTGCTTGATCGCCTCGGCGATCTCGGCGGCCCGGTCGTTGGAAAGGCGCGCCTGCATGGCGGCCAGGATCGAGGTCTTGTCGTTCAGCCGCACGGCGATGATGAACGGGAAGCCGAAGCGCTCGCGATAGGCGGCGTTCAGAGCGTGGAAGCGGTCGAACTCTTCCTGGGTCAGCTTGTCGAGGCCGGCGCTGGCCTGTTCGGCGTTGCTCTCGGCGGTCAGCTGCTTGACGATCGCGGCCTTGCTCGCCAGCTCGGGGTGGGCGCGGATCAGCGACAGCTTGTCGGCCTCGGGCGAAGCGTCCAGCACCGCCATCATCGCGTCGTGCAGGGCCTCGACGCTGGCGAACGGCGCGGCGTCGTACGACCGCTCCACCACCCACGGCGACAGCTCGAAGGCGAAGCCCAGGCTGGTGGCGAAGCCGGTGCGGTTCATCCGGTTCAGGTCGGCCAGGGTCAGGGGCGGGGCGCTCATGCCTGGGTTTCCTTGTAGGGATGGGTCGCGATCCAGTGCCGGGCGATGTCGATGCGCTTGGCCACCCAGACCTTGTCGTGGGCGGTGACGTGCTCGAGGAACCGGCGCAGGGCCATGATCCGGCCGGGCTTGCCGACGATCCGGCAGTGCAGGCCCACGCTCATCATCTTGGGCGCGGTCTCGCCCTCCAGGTAGAGGGCGTCGAAGCTGTCGCGGAGATAGGCGAAGAACTGGTCGCCGCTGTTGAAGCCCTGGGGCGCGGCGAAGCGCATGTCGTTGGCGTCCAGCGTGTAGGGCACGATCAGCTGCGGCTTGCCGTGCTGGTCGTCCCAGTAGGGCAGGTCGTCGGCGTAGCTGTCGGCGTCGTAGACGAAGCCGCCTTCCTCGACGACCAGCCGGGCGGTGTTGGGGCTGGTGCGGCCCTGGTACCAGCCCAGCGGGCGTTCGCCGGTCAGGCGGGTGTGGATCTCGACGGCCTTGGCGATGTGCTCGCGTTCCAGGTCCTCGGGAAAGTGCTGGTAGTCGATCCAGCGATAGCCGTGGGTGGCGATCTCCCAGCCGGACTTCAGCATGGCCTCGACGGCGTCGGGATTGCGCTCCATGGCCTGGGCCACGCCGTAGACGGTCAGCGGCAGGCCGAACTCCTCGAACAGCCGCCGGATGCGCCAGAAGCCGGCGCGCGAGCCGTATTCGTAGAGGCTCTCCATCGACATGTGGCGAGCGTCGGGGATCGGCTGGGCGCCGACCATCTCGGACAGGAAGTGCTCGGCCTGCGGGTCGCCGTGCAGGACGGAGCGCTCGGCGCCTTCCTCGTAATTCAGCACGAATTGCACCGCCACCCGGGCGCCGTTCGGCCATTGGGCGTGGGGCGGGTGTTCGCCGTGGCCGACCAGGTCGCGGGGGTAGGCGGTGGTCATGCGAACACCTTCGCCGCCGCATCCACGCCCGCGCCGGCCGGAGCCTCGAAGCCTTCCCAGCGCAGCACCGCTTCCAGCGCGGCCAGGGTCTGGAGCACGGCGTGCTTGCGGGCGTTCACGCCCATGGCCCCGATCCGCCAGACCTTGCCGGCCAGCGGTCCGAAGGCCGCGCCGATCTCGATCTCGAATTCGGTGCGCATGCGGGCCTTCACCCGGTCGTAGTCGACGCCCGAAGGCGCGAGCACGGCGGTGACGTTGGTCATCTTCTGGGCCTGGTCGCCATAGACCTGCAGCCCCATGGCCTCGACCCCGGCGACGACCGCCGCCCCGGCCTGGGCATGGCGGGCGAAGCGGGCCTCCAGCCCTTCCTCCAGCACCACCCGGGCGCATTCGCGGGCCGCGAACAGCATCGAGGCGGCCTCGGTGTGGTGGTTCAGGCGCTTGTCGGACCAGTAGTCCATGATCATCGCCAAGTCGAAATAGTTGGAGGCGATGCGGCGGCCGTTACCGCTGACCGCGCCGGGCGTGGCGATGCCGGCTTCGACGTGGCGGCGACTGAAGATGTACTCGGCCGCGCGGTCGCTGATCGTGATCGGGCCCGAGCCGGAGGGGCCGCCCAGGCATTTCTGCAGACCGCCGGTGACGATATCGGCCCGCCAGGCGTCGACCGGCACGCTCATGCCGCCGATCGTGGCCGTGGCGTCGACGTACAGCAGGGTGTCATAACGCCGGCAGATCTCGCCGATCGCCTCGATCGGCTGGGCCATGGTGGTGGAGGTGTCGCCGTGCACGCAGGCCACCAGGCGCGGGCGCACGCGCTTGACCGCGTCCTCCACGGCCTGCGGATCGACCACCTTGCCCCACTCGCCCTCGACCAGGGTGACCTTGGCGTCGCAGCGCTCGGCGATCTCCGACAGCAGCAGGCCGAAGCGCCCGGCGTTGACCACCACCACGTCGTCGCCCGGCGCCAGGGTCGAGACCAGGGCCGCCTCGATGGCCGCGCGCGAGGTGCCGTCGATCAGGAAGGTCCAGCGGTTCTGGGTCTGGAAGACCTGGCGGTAGAGTGCCATGGTCTCGTTCATGTAGCCCGTGAACTCCGGGTCGAACTGGCCCAGCAGCTGCACCGACATGGCGCGCAGCACGCGCGGATGCACGTTGATCGGGCCGGGCCCCATCAGCAGGCGGGCGGGGTGGTCGAGTTCCCCAAAAGTTTGAGAAGGGGTCTGGGTCATGCGCGTTCGCGTCGTTCTAGTTGGTCGATGAAATGGAGCATGGCGGTCGCCGCCAGGGCGCAATCGGCCTCGGTCACGGCCTCGCGCGGGTTGTGGCTGATCCCGCCCTCGCAGCGGATGAACAGCATGGCGGTGGGGCAGAGGTCGGCGATGACCATGGCGTCGTGGCCGGCCCCGCTGGGCAGGCGGCGCGGCGTCTGGCCGGTCGCGGCGACGGCCGTTTCGAGCAAGGCGGTCAGGCCGGGATCGCAGGGGCTGGCGGCTAGGTCCTGCATCAGGGTGACGCTGGCTTCCAGCCCGCGCCGCGCGGCGATGGCCTGGATTTCTGCGGTGACGGCCTCGACGGCCGCGTCGCGCGTGGCGGCGACCTCGGCCCGCACGTCCATCGAATATTCGACCGCCCCCGGGATGACGTTGAAGGCGCCGGGCAGGGCGGTGATCCGGCCGACAGTGCCGACCAGGCCGTTCTTGCCGCCCGAACAGATGCGTTCCAAGGCCAGGATCGCCTCGGCGGCGGCGGGACCGGGGTCCTTGCGCAGGTTCATCGGCGTGGTGCCGGCGTGACCGGCCATGCCGGTGAACCGCACCATCAGCCGCTTCTGAGCAGCGATGGCGGTGACCACGCCCAGGGCCAGGCCCTCGGCTTCCAGCACCGGGCCCTGCTCGATGTGGGCTTCCAGGAAGGCGAACACCTCACCCGGCTTGCGGGCGGCCTCCTCCAGGCGCGTCGGGTCCAGGGCGAAAGCGGCGAAGGCCTGCGCCAGGCTGACGCCGTCGCCGTCGGTCATCTCCATGACGCTGGGTCTGACGGTCCCGGCCACGGCGCGGCTGCAGGTCATAGAGGCGGGAAAGCGCGAGCCCTCCTCGTCGCCGAAGGCGATCACCTCGACCGCGAAGGGCAGGCGGCGGCCGGCGCGGGCCAGGGCCTCGACCACGTCGATCCCCAGCATCACGCCCAGGGCCCCGTCATAGCGGCCCCCGTTGCGGACGCTGTCGATGTGCGAGCCGATCAGCAGGGCCGGAGCGTCCGGCGTCGCGCCCTCGTAGCGGCCGAGCAGGTTGCCGGCGTGGTCGCGGCGGGTGCTCATGCCGGCCTCGTCCATCCAGAAGGCCAGGGTCTTCAGCGCCTCGTCGTGGGCGGGGGTCAGGAACCGGCGCACCAGCATGCCGTCGGCTTCGCTGTAGGGCGGGGCGCCCATCAGGTCGCAGCGAGTCTTGGCCCGCGCGCCGGGTCTGAAGTCGCCGATCTCGAAGGCCTCCGCCACCCTGCCGGGCTCCCCTTTGCCGTACATCCTATCCGTGACATGCTTGCCTAACATCGGCGAGCGGCAAAGCGCGCGATGATCGGCGGCGCGGCACGGCTTGCCGCGCGGATGCCCAGCCAAGCGCCAGACCTGACGGCCGGCGCCTGAAGCTAAGTCATAAATCACTTACTTAGCGAAAGACAGGCCTGCCTCTTGGTGAGGTGCGGAACGAGGCCAGGGAACGCTCGCGCCGAGCCGCCGTTGGTTCACCCAGTTGGGCTGTCCGGGCACGAACCATGTCGACCTCGATCAACGCCTTGCCTCGCAAGCTTGTGAAGCGCGTGCAGCGGACGAACGCCGCCAAGGCGATCGAGCTGGCCTCACGGCTGGGTTATGCGGCGCGGGGCCTGGTCTATCTGGGTCTGGGGACCGTCGTTCTGCTGGCCGCCCTGGACCTGACGCCGCGCGCCAAGGGCGCAAAGGCCCTGCTGCGCGCCTGGGCCGACTGGCCGCTGGGCTGGGCGCTGATCGGCGCGATCGGTGTCGGCCTGGCGGGCTTTGCGGCCTGGCGCATCCTGCAGGCGGTGTTCGACGCCGACCGGCACGGCCGCTCGCCCAAGGCCTGGGCGGTGCGGGCCGGCCAGGCGTTCAGCGGCCTGGTCTATGGCGGCCTGGCGCTGTCGGCCTTCGAGCTGCTGGACGAGCTGGAGGATGTCGGCGAGGTCGACGAGGAGCGCAGCGCCCATCACGCCGCCCGGACTGTCCTCGACCTGCCCTATGGCGACGCCTTGCTGATCGCCGCCGGCCTGGCGGTCCTGGCCTTCGCGGTCGGCAACGTCGTCCAAGGCCTGATGCAGGACTTCAGCAAGCGGCTCGACTGCGACGACAGGACCTGCCGCCGCGTCGTGCCCCTGGCCAAGGCCGGCTACGGCGCGCGCGGCCTGGCCAGCTTGCCGCTCGGCGTCTTCCTGGTGATGGCCGGCCTGCAGGCGCGAGCCGGCGAGGTGCACAGTTGGGGCGGGGCGCTGCAGGCGATCGAACGCCAGCCATTCGGGAGCTGGGCGCTGTGCCTGGTCGCCGCCGGCCTGATCGCCTTCGGACTGTTCGGTCTGGTCGAGGCGCGCTACCGGCGCATCCGCCCACCGCCTGAGGTCACGCCGTAGGTGACGGCCGAGGGCTACGCCGCGCCGGTCACCCACCCGTCCAGGTCCGCCAGCGCCCGCACGCTCATCAGCCGCTTCTTGGCGCGGCCGCGTTCCTTCAGCGGGATCTTCTTGCCTGCTTCATCGACCTTGGGGGCTTCCAGCGGCGGCAGCAGGCCGTAGTTGATGTTCATCGGCTGGAAGGTGGCCTTGCCCTCGGCTTCCAGGTGGCCGCCGGTGACATGGTCGACCAGGGCGCCCAGAGCGGTGGTCGGGGGCGGGGCGTCCAGCGTCTTGCCCAGGCGCTCGGCGGCGGCGAAGCGGCCGGCCAGCAGGCCGGTGGCGGCGCTTTCGACATAGCCCTCGACGCCGGTCATCTGGCCCGCGAACCGCAGGCGCGGAGCCAGCTTCATGCGCAGGGACCGGTCCAGCAGGCGCGGGCTGTTGATGAAGGTGTTGCGGTGCAGCCCGCCCAGCCGGGCGAACTGGGCGTTCTCCAGGCCCGGGATCATCCGGAAGACCTCGGCCTGGGCGCCGTGCTTCAGCTTGGTCTGGAAGCCCACCATGTTCCACAGCGTGCCCAGGGCGTTGTCCTGGCGCAGCTGGACGATGGCGTAGGACTTCACGGTGGGGTCGCGCGGGTTGGTCAGGCCGACCGGCTTCATCGGGCCGTGGCGCAGGGTCTCGCGGCCGCGCTCGGCCATCACCTCGATCGGCAGGCAGCCGTCGAAATAGGGCACGTGCTCCCAGTCCTTGAACTCGGCCTTGGGGCCCTCGAGCAGGGCGTCGATGAAGGCCTCGTACTGCGCCTTGTCCATCGGGCAGTTGATGTAGGCCGCCGCGTCGCCGCCGGGGCCTTCCTTGTCGTAGCGCGACTGGCGCCAAGCCTTGTCCATGTCGATCGACTCGACGTGGATGATCGGGGCGATGGCGTCGAAGAAGCTGAGCTGACCCTCGCCGCTGAGGTCGAGGATCGCGTCGGCCAGGGCGGGCGAGGTGAGGGGGCCGGTGGCCACCACCACATTGTCCCACTCGGCGGGCGGCAGGCCGGCGATCTCCTCGCGGACGATGGTGATCAGCGGATGGGCCTGGATGCGCCGCGTGACCTCGGCCGAGAAGCCGTCGCGGTCGACGGCCAGGGCGCCGCCGGCCGGCACCTGGTGCTGGTCGGCGGCCGACATGATCAGCGAGTCCAGCTTGCGCATCTCGGCGTGCAGCAGGCCCACGGCGTTGAACTGCCAGTCGTCGGAGCGGAACGAGTTCGAGCACACCATCTCGGCCAGGCCGTCGGTCTGGTGCGCATCGGTCCGAACGGGGCCCGACGTCTCGTCGCGGCGCATCTCGTGCAGGATGACGGGGACGCCGGCCTGGGCGATCTGCCAGGCGGCCTCGGACCCGGCCAGGCCGCCGCCGATGACGTGGATGGGCGAGGCGGAAGTGGGGGAAGTGCTCATGGGCGCCTCTTACCCCCGCTGGCCACGGGATGAAACCTGTGTCTAGGCTGGCGGCCTGTCGAGGAGGCGTCGGGGGCGACGATGGCGAGGTTTTCGGTTTCGGGCGCGGCGACGGCCGGCTTCGGGGTGATCGGCCGCGCGCCGTTGGCGGTGCTGGCCTGGGGGCTGGTGATCCTGGTGACCCTCGTCGGACCGATGATCGGCCTGATGTGGACGCTGGCCCCGCAGTTCATCGAACTCATCAAGTCCATGCCCGAACCGGGCGCGGCGACAGCGCCGACCGGCGCCGATCCGGCCATGCTGGCGCGGATGATGCGGATGCAGGCCAGCATGATGGGCGTGAACGCGATCAGCTGGTTGGGCGGCGCGGTGGTCAAGGGCGTGGTCGTCGGCGCCGTGTTCCGCGCCGTGCTCCAGCCGGACCAGAAGCGCTGGGCCTATCTGCGCTTGGGCAAGTCGGAGCTGTGGCTGGCCCTGGTGACCCTGGTCCAGAGCGTGCTGTTCCTGATGGCCTATTTCGCGGTGGCGATCGGCGGCTTGATCCTCGGCATGATCGTCTATCTGGCCGGGGCCGCCATGGGCGACGGCGGCAAGCTGGTCGCCGGCCTGCTGATCGTCCTGGTCATCCTGGCGGGGATCGGCCTGCTGATCTGGGGTGTCCTGCGCCTGTCGATGGCCGGACCGATGAGTTTCGCCGAGGGGGAATTCCGACTGTTCGAGTCCTGGGCCTTCACGCGAGGCCAGAGCGGCCGGCTGTTGGGCATGGCCCTGCTGTTGGCGCTGATCCTGATCGCGCTGGAGATCGCGCTCTACGCGGTCGTGGGCGGCGGCGTCGTGCTCGCGGTGGTGGCCAACGGCACCGGCGAGGGCCTGAGCGAAATCCTCGATCCCCTGAAGGGGCAGCCGCCGGAAGTCTGGTTGCGGACCTTCTGGCCGCTGATCGCCTGTGGCGCGGCCGTGCTGTCGGTCGTCGCCGCCTTCACCATGGCCCTGGTCGGCGCGCCTTGGGCCAAGGCCTACCGGGAGCTCGCGGCCTCGGGCGCGGGCAAGGCCTGAGCCGTCCACGCGGCGGCCCTCCGAGGCATCGGGGCCACGTCCCGCGAAATTCAGCGTGACACCCGCCGCGACTCGTCGCCAAGCGGGGGGCGAACCGCTTATGACTCTTGGGATTGAGGGGTTCGCGCGATCGCGGACGGGAGAGGCTTTGATGGGCGAGGGATCGGCGACGATCGGTGGGACCGTTCGCGCCGGCATGGCGGGATGGACGCCGGGGGTGCGGACCTGCTGGGCCGCCCTGGTCGCCGGGGGCGCGCTGGGCCTGCTGCCTCGCGCCCTGTCGCCCGGCCTGGCCTTCCTGAGCCTGCCGCTGGAGCTGGCCGCCACGACCGTCGCCTACGGGGCCCTCTATCGCCACGCGTTCGGTGGTCGCGCCGGCTGGAAAGGCCTGCGCTGGGGCGTCCAGGAATGGCGGCTGCTGGCGGTCCAGGCCCTGGTCACCGTCATCCTGACCGTCGTCGTGGCGGTGCTGGCGGTGCTGGTCGGGGCTGTGGTGGTCGGGATCGCCAAGAGCAACGCGCCCGGCCTGGACATCACCTCGGTGGACGCCTGGCGCGGCGCGCTGGACGGACCCGGCGCCCTGGCCGCCAGCCTGCCGCCGCTGCTGTCGATGGCGATCATGGTCTGGCTGTTCCTGCGCCTGTCCCTGGCCCCGGCCGCCACGGTCGACCTGGACCGCATCCAGGTGCTCAGCGCCTTCGGCCGCACGCGCGGCGTGGTGCTGGTCCTGGCCGCGGCGGGCGCCGTCCTGGCCGCTCCGGCGGTGATCCTGGTGGTCCTCATCGGCTATCTGCGGGCGGTCGCCGGCTTCGCCGAGGGCGCGCTGATCCCCGAGCTGGTCAGCGTGGCCCTGGTGTTCTTCTATCTCATCCCGGTCTGGACCGCGGCCCTGGTCGACGTCTATCGCCACCAGCCCGCCCCGACCCCTGGAACCCTGCGGACATGACCACCTTCTCGCCCGTCCAAGCCGCCCTCGAAGGCGTCCGCATGACGCGCCGCAAGCCGCTGGTCGTGCTGGCCTGGGCCGCCTGCTATTTCGCCATGCTGGTCGTGCTGGGCCTGGTGGTCGCCTTCGCGTTCGGCGGCACTGTGCGCGCCGATCTGGCGCTGCTGTCGCGGACCAACGACGTGCGCGAGCTGATCGATATCGTCGCCCGCCGCCAGGGCACGCTGCTGCCGCTGATCGCCTTCGCGGTGGCCCTGCAGTCGGTGATCAGCGTGGCGATCATGCGGGCGGTGGTGCATCCGCAGGAGCGCCGCCTGGCCTATCTGCGGGTCGGCGCCGAAGAGGGGCGGCAGTTCGTGGTCGCCCTGGTCGGCTGGGTCGTGGCCCTGATCGTCACCGCCCTGCCCAGCGCCGTGCTGGTGCTGATCGGCGCCGGGCTGATCAGCCTGGGCGCGGTCGAGACCAACCGCTGGGTCGAGGTGCTGGGCGCCATCGCCGTCGCCGGCCTGTCGATCTGGTTCGGCATCCGCCTGTCGCTGCTGTCGATCACCACCTTCGCCGAGGGCAAGCTGTCGCTGCGCCGGACATGGACCCTGACCGACCACCACTTCTGGCACCTGCTGGGCATGTACGCCCTGGCCGTGGTGCTGACGATCCTGGTCGGCGTGGCGCAGACCTTGGTCTCGGGGCTGATCGTGACTTTCTCCGGCGGCGTCACGAACCCGATCATGCTGGCCCTCTCCGGCCTGGCCACCATGCTGCTGGCGCCGTTCTTCTTCACCGTGCAGATGGTGATCCTGACCGCCGCTCCGGCCCGGGCCTATTACGACCTGCACGAAAGCGAGCTGGCCCCGGCCGCCGCCGTCTAGGCGTTCGCGCTCGGTCGGGCCGACGCCCGCTCTCGCCAGGCCTTCAGGCGCTCGGCCTCCTCGGGGACCTCCAGGCCGATGAAGCCGGCGAAGTCGATCGTCGTCAGGGCCACGATGTCGGCGATCCCGTATGCGTCGCCGGCGATCCATTCGCGGCCGTCGGCCAGTTCGCGGTCCAGCCAGGTCATGGCCCGGCCGGCGATGGGCCTGTTGGACTCGCCGAACTCGCGGTTCTGCACCAGCAGCGACGCCGTCAGGGGATGGGCGTGACGCCAGTACATGCCGACTGGGACCATCAGCTGGAACTCGATGCGCCGGACCCACATGTCAGCGCGCGCCTGGCTGAGGGCGCAGGTCCCGAACATCGGCGGCGTCGGGTGAAGGGCTTCCAGATAGCGGCAGATGGCGACGCTCTCGCTGATCATCTGGCCGTCGTCCAGCTCCAGGACCGGCACCTGGCCCAGGCTGTTGCGCGCCTTGTGCTCGGGCGACTTGTGGCCGCCCTGCCGCATGCCGATGCGGATCTCCGGTAGCTCCAGGCCCTTCTCGGCCGCGAAGATGCGCACCCGGCGCGGATTGGGAGCCGGATTGGCCTCGCCATAGAGCTTCATGATCATCCTCCCGCGGGCCTGTCCCGGCCGCTTCAAACGAACGTTAGAATTGGCGGACGCGTTTGCACAGGGCGAACATCCCCGCCGTCCCTCCAAAAGGAGCGGGCTCGGGGGCTGTCGCACGGTCGCGAACCTTGATAGGCGTGGTCGGGATTTAACGGGGCATGGCGATGGATCAGTTTTCGGCCACGGACGCGGCTCTGGCCGGCTTTCGGGCGGCGAGCGAGAAACCCAAGACGGTCGCGATCTGGGCCGGGATCATGGCGGTCCTGTCCTTCGTGGTCGCGGCCCTGGTGCTCTCGAGCTTCGGCGACAAGCTGACCGCCCTGACCGAGGCGCTGGAAGCCAATCCCGATCCGCAGGCCAGCATGGCGGCGATGAGCGGCCTGTGGCCCCTGTTCCTCAGCTCGATGGTCTATGTGCTGATCACCAATTCAGTGCTCATGGCCGCGGTCAACCGCCTGGTCCTGCGGCCGCACGACAGCGCCGGGGCCTATCTGCGACTGGGCGGCGACGAGCTGCGCCAGGCGGCCGTGCAGGTGCTGCTCTATCTGGTGCTGTTTGGGGCCTATTTCGTCGGCGTGCTCGGCCTGGCGATCCTGGCGGGCGTGGGCACGGCGATCGGCGGCCAGGGTCTGGGCGTGCTGCTGGGCCTGCTGTCGTTCGTGGCTCTGCTGGCTGGTCTGGTCCTGCTGTCGGTGCGCCTGTCGTTCGTCAGCACCCTGGCCTTCGACACGGGCCGCATCGACCTGAAGGCCTCATGGGACATGACCAAGGGTCGGTTCTGGCCGCTGTTCGGGACCTATCTGATCGCCACGGTGCTGGCGGCGGTGGTCTACCTGCTGCTGTTCGTGATGATCGCCGCCGTCGGCGCGATCGCCGCCGTGGCCCTGGGCGGCGGACTGGCCTCGGTGGGCGACGCGCTCCAGAACGAGGCCAGGTCGCTGAAGGACCTGTTGTCGGTGAGCGGCGTGATCAGCTCGCTGCTGCAGGGCCTGATGTCGGTGCTGGTCTCGCTGATCGTCTTCGCCCCGGCCCCCACCATCTACGCCCAGCTGAAGGGCCGCGACCTGACCGACGCCTTCGGCTAGGGCGACGGGGCGTGGGGGATTTCACGTTCGGCCAGGCCGTCCTGGCGGGCTTCGACCGGCTGCGTCGACGACCGCTGGCGACCCTTGGCCTGGCGGCGCTCGGCGCGGTGGCCACCTTCGCTGGGCGGGTGATGGCGGTGGCTTCGAGCCACTACACGATGGCCGCCTTGGCGCAAAAGAGGCCTCTTTGGGTCGCCAGCACGGTGACGACCTTCGTCGACCTCCTGGTGTTCCTGCTGGTGATCGCGGTCATGACGGCGGCCGTCGCGCGGGGCGGAAGGGTCCGGTTCGGCGGCGATGAGCTGCGGCTGTCCCTCTTGTCGCTCGTGGTCTTCCTCGCCTTGGGCATCATCCTGCTGGCTGTCGGGCTGGGCGGCGGCGTCACCTCGGCGGCCGATCTGAACGGTCTGTCGGAAGACGTCGTCATGTTCACGGCCCTGGCGCTGGGCGTGATCCTGGCGGTGGTCGTGGCCAGCCGCCTGTCGCTGGCCGGCCCCCTGACCGTCCAGGACGGGCGGTTGCGGTTCATGGCGTCCTTGCGGCTGACGCGGGCGAAGCAATGGAAGATCCTCGGCGTCTTCCTTGTGACCCTGCTGCTCGCCGGGGTGATCGGCGGCCTGGGCGGTTTCCTGCTGGCGACGGCGATCCCCGCGCTGGGTCTGGATAATTCGCTGACCTACAACCCGTCCCTGGTCGTTGCGCTGACGGGGCTGGTCCGGCCCGTCGTGCTGGCCCACGTCCTGCTCCAGGGCCTGCTGGTGGGCTTGGCCGTGCTGATCCCGATCGCGTCGGCGGTCCACATCTGTCGAAGCCTGATCGGCGATCCTGTCGCCGACCAGGCCGCCGTGTTCGACTAGGGCTGACCAGCATGACCGTGACCACGCTGAGACGATTGGTGTCCGCGGGCTTTCCGCTGCTGCGGCGCGCTCCGCTCGCGGTCCTGAGCTGGGGTCTCTGCCTGCTGCCTCTCAGCGTGCTCAGCACCTTGCTCAGCGGCGTGTACGACGGGTTGGAGGGGCCGTGGTCCTATGTCGGATCGGGGCGCGCCGGCCTGCTGCAGTTCGGCGTGCTGACCTTGAATCTCATCGTGATGTGCTTCGGCATGGCGATCCTGGCGGCGGCCGTCTTCCGGGCGGTCGCGGATCCGGAACGAACGGACGGTCGCTGGATGCGCCTGGGCGCCGACGAACTCCGACTCGGACTCGTCTGGTGCCTGATCTTCGTGACGGTTTTCGCCGGTGTTTTCATCGTCGTCGTCATCGTCGCCGCGACCGCACGTGACTCGGCGTTGGCGACCAAGACCGGTACGCTCGTGGCCGTCCTGGTCCTGGCGATGGTGCTGTCGGCGCGCTTTTCGCTGACGCCGGCCGTAACGGCTTTCGAACGCCGGGTGGGGATCGCGGAGTCCTGGCGGCTGACGCGGAAGCACTACAGGCTGGCCGTCGTCTGCGCCCTGTTCTTCCTGCTGGTCTACGGCGGCGGCGAGTGGCTGCTGTCGGTGCTGGGTGACCATCTCAGGCAGGGCGGGGTCGATGCGAAGGTCGGTTACGATCCCCTCGTCGTCGAGCTGGCGCGCTACGCCGCCAAGCCCGAGCATCTGGTGCCGGACCTGACGCGCGTGCTCGTCGGAACGCTGGCGGGCGTCATCGCCTACGCGCCGATGGCGGTGCTGTACCGCGACCTGGCCGGGCGAAATCCCGCCGACCAGGCCGCGGTGTTCGACTAGGCCCGCTTGGCCGCCTTCAAGGCCGCCACGCGTTCCAGCCGCCGCTCCTCGTGGCGGGCCAGGACGTCCTTCAGATAGCGGCCGGTCCAGCTGGCCTCGACCTTGGACACGTCCTGGGGCGAGCCGACGGCGACGATCTCGCCGCCGCCGTCGCCGCCTTCCGGACCGAAGTCCAGCAGCCAGTCGGCGGTCTTCACGACGTCCAGGTTATGCTCGATGACGACCACGGTGTTGCCCTGGTCGACCAGCTCGTGGAGGACTTCCAGCAGCTTCTTGGTGTCCTCGAAGTGCAGGCCGGTGGTCGGCTCGTCGAGGATGTACAGCGTGCGGCCGGTGGCGCGCTTGCTGAGCTCCTTGGACAGCTTCACCCGCTGGGCTTCCCCCCCGGAGAGGGTCGTCGCCTGCTGGCCGACCTTGATATAGCTGAGGCCCACGCGCTTCAGCGTTTCCATCTTGTCGCGGATCGGCGGCACGGCCTTGAAGAAGTCGGCCGCCTCTTCCACCGTCATGTCCAGCACGTCGGCGATGGTCTTGCCCTTGAACAGGATGTCCAGAGTCTCGCGGTTGTAGCGCTGGCCCTTGCAGACGTCGCAGGTGACGTAGACGTCGGGCAGGAAGTGCATCTCGATCTTGATCAGGCCGTCGCCCTGGCAGGCCTCGCAGCGGCCGCCCTTGACGTTGAAGCTGAAGCGGCCGGGGCCGTAGCCGCGCGCCTTGCTTTCCGGCAGCTGGGCGAACCAGTCGCGGATCGGGCCGAAGGCGCCGGTATAGGTGGCCGGGTTCGAGCGCGGGGTGCGGCCGATCGGCGACTGGTCGATGTCGATGACCTTGTCGAAGTTCTCCAGCCCCTCGATCCGCTCGTGCGAGGCCGGGGCGTCGCTGGCGTTGTTCAGGCGGCGCGCGGCGGCCTTGTACAGGGTCTCGATCGTGAAGGTCGACTTGCCGCCGCCCGACACGCCGGTGATGCAGGTGAAGGTGCCGACCGGAATCTCGCCCGTCACGTCCTTCAGATTGTTGCCCTTGGCGCCGACGACGCGGAGCATCTTCTTCTTGCTGATCGGGCGGCGCTGTTCGGGCACCTCGATCTCGCGCGCGCCGGTCAGGTACTGACCGGTGATGCTCTTCGGGTTGGCCATGATGTCGGCCGGCTTGCCCTCGGCGACGATCTCGCCGCCATGCACGCCCGCCGCCGGGCCCATGTCGATCACATAGTCGGCGGTGAGGATGGCCTCCTCGTCGTGCTCGACGACGAGCACGGAGTTGCCGAGGTCGCGCAGGCCCTGCAGCGACTGGAGCAGGCGGGTGTTGTCGCGCTGGTGCAGGCCGATCGACGGTTCGTCCAGCACGTAGAGCACGCCGGTCAAGCCGCTGCCGATCTGACTGGCCAGGCGGATGCGCTGGCTCTCGCCGCCCGACAGGGTGCCCGAGCCGCGCGACAGGTTCAGATAGTCCAGGCCCACGTCGACCAGGAACCGCAGGCGGTCGTTGATCTCCTTCAGGATCCGCCGGGCGATCTCCATCTGCTTGTCGGTCAGGTGGCTTTCCAGCGCCGTGAACCAGTCGCGGGCCGGGCGGATGGCCAGGTTCGAGACGGCGGCGATGTCCAGGCCGTGGATCTTCACGGCCAGGGCTTCGGGCTTCAGGCGCTTGCCGTGACAGACCTCGCAGGGGGTGTCCGACTGATAGCGGCCCAGCTCCTCGCGGACCCAAGAGCTGTCGGTCTCGCGCCAGCGGCGCTCCAGGTTCGGCAGCACGCCCTCGAAGGGCTTGGCCACCTCGTATTTGCGGGCGTTGTCGTCGTAGACGAACTTGATCTTCTCGCCCTTGGAGCCTTGCAGCACGATCTGGCGGGCGCTTTCCGGCAGCTTGTGCCAGGGCTCGTCCATCGAGAAGCCGTAGTGGCGGGCCAGGGCCTGCAGGGTCTGGGTGTAGAGCGGCGAGGGGCCCTTGGCCCACGGCGCGACCGCGCCCTTTTGCAGGCTGCGGTCCTTGTCGGGGATCACCAGATCGGCGTCGAAGGCCAGCTTGGCGCCCAGGCCGTCACAGGCCGGGCAGGCGCCCGCCGGGTTGTTGAACGAGAACAGTCGCGGCTCGATCTCGGCGATCGTGAAGCCGCTGACCGGGCAGGCGAAGCGTTCGGAGAACAGCAACCGGCGCGGCTCCTTCTCGCCTTCCTCGATATTGGCCCATTCGGCGACGGCCAGGCCGTCGGCCAGGCGCAGGGCCTGCTCCATGGAGTCGGCCAGCCGCTGCTCCATGCCCGGCTTGGTGACGATGCGGTCCACGACCACGTCGATGTCGTGCTTGAACTTCTTGTCGAGCGCCGGGGCGTCCTCGATCGGATAGAACTCGCCGTCGATCTTCAGCCGCTGGAAGCCGGCCTTCTGCCACTCGGCGATCTCCTTCTTGTACTCGCCCTTGCGGTCGCGGACGACGGGAGCGAGCAGATAGAGGCGCGTGCCTTCCGGCAGGGCGGTGATCTTGTCGACCATCTGGCTGATGGTCTGGCTCTCGATCGGCAGGCCGGTGGCCGGCGAATAGGGAACGCCCACGCGCGCCCACAGCAGGCGCATGTAGTCGTGAATCTCGGTGACCGTGCCCACCGTCGAGCGCGGGTTGCGCGAGGTGGTCTTCTGCTCGATCGAGATGGCCGGGGACAGGCCCTCGATCAGGTCCACGTCCGGCTTGCTCATCAGTTCCAGGAACTGGCGGGCGTAGGCCGACAGGCTCTCCACATAGCGGCGCTGGCCCTCGGCGTAGATGGTGTCGAACGCCAGGGAGCTCTTGCCCGACCCCGACAGGCCGGTCAGCACCACGAGCTCGCCCCGCGGGATGTCGACGCTGACGTCCTTGAGATTGTGCTCCCGCGCGCCGCGCACGCGGATGAAGTTCAGTTGTTCAGCCATGTTTTCCGGAACGCGTAGGGCCGTGGGAGGAGCCACGGCGGGACGGCTATATGTAGGGCGCAGACCGGCGATTAACACAAGAACAAGGTGCGAACAAATGTCGCTGTGGCGGCAGGTGGCGACAGACTGCTGACATCAGGTGTCAGCAGCCGCCCAAGAGCGCGTCAGAGTCGCGCCGCCGCCAGGATCGGGCCGCCGTTCCGGGCTTGGACCAGCACCGCCGTGCGCAGGGCTGGATCGGCCGGCGGAAGGGTCGCGAACGCCACCGGGGCGCCGTTCCAGCCGCCCAGGCGGGTCAGTTCGCGGACGACGTCGCGGTGGGGCAGGGTCTTGCCGTTGTTCTCGCCGCGCTGGATGGCCACCTGCTGGACGCGCGGATCGTAGCGCACCAGCCAGACGTCGGCGCCGGCCTTGGGGGCCTGGCCGGCGCCGATCTCGACCCGGCCGCGCGACAGGGCGACCGTGGCGTCCATGGTCGGCCGGGCGCGGCGCAGGGCCAGATCGACGTCGCGGGCGTTCGTGCCGATCAGGTCCTCGCGGCCCTCGACCACCATCTGCGGCGTGCCAAGCTGGGCGCCCAGGCCGCGGGCGTAGGCCTTCCGGCGGTCGGTGAAGGCGGGCGTGGCGAAGGTGTCCTTCCAGCCCAGCTGGTCCCAGTAGGTGACCCCGAAGCTGAGGGCTAGGACGTCGGGCCGGTCGGCCAGGGCGTTGAGGTTGGCGTTGGCCGGCGGGCACGACGAACAGCCCTGGCTCTGGAACAGCTCCAGCACCACCGGACGCTGGGCCGTGCCGCCGGTCCCGGCCATCGACCAGGCCCCGACGGCGACCGCCAGGACGGTCCCGGCCGCCAGGCTGGCCCAGGCCGTCTTCCGCATCGTGGTTCGTGTCATGACGCGCGTCCCTGTGGTCATCGAGGATCAGTTCGCGGCGGGCGGGACAGAGGTTACAGCGTTCACGAACAATAAACCGCCTTTGGAAGCGCAACCTTCAGCACCCCTGGTGTCTATGGCTGGACGGACGCGCGTCGGGCGCGTGGCGCGAGGACGACGAGCTTGGCCAAGGCGGCGAAGGACGAGGCGAAGGCGGCCCCCGAGGCTCCGGCCAAGGGCAAGGGCGGCAAGGCCGCCAAGGTCGCGCGCCAGCGTTCCGAGATCGACGACGTCATCACCCTGGTCGTCTGCATCGCCTGCACGATCTGGGCCTTTAAGATCATCGTCGACCTGGGCGCGCTGAGCTTCTAGGCGACGCCGAGGGCGCGCTCCTCCCCGGCAAGGACTTGCGGCGGCCGCGCGGTCGCGTTGTATGGTCAAGTCTTGGGATGGGGGATCGGCCTGGTGAAGAAGCTGTTGGCGTTCGCGGCCTTGGGATGGCTCGGGGCGGCGTGGCCGACGGCGGCGTGCGCCGAGACCTCGATCGAGACCTTCCGAACCCTGTGCGTGGCCAACGGGCCGAACCCGGAGGCGATCGCCACCGCCGCTTCGGCCCTCGGCTACAAACCCTTGCCGGTCGATCAGGTCGAGAAGGCGGGTTATCACTATGGGCGCATGCAGGCCTTCTTCCTGCCGAACGACGCAAAGCGACCCAAGCTGATCCTGGGCGTCGCTGAGCTCCCGTCGGGGATGACGGGGAACATGTGCGTCTTCATGTACGACATCGACGCCTCGGAGGACCCGGCGGCGTCGATGGAGGCCTTGCTCAAGGTCGGACCGCCGCTGGACATGCCGCCGGGCAAGGTCTTCCTGTTCACCGACGACGGTGGCGTCCTGCGGCCCGCGACGCCCGGCGGGGATATCCGGGCGATGGCGGTCCAGGCGCAGGGCAAGCTTAGGCTCGCGATTCCCGCCAAATCGGAGGGCGCTGCTCTCCTGCAGATCCTCGCACTGATCCCGACGTCGAAGTAGGGGGCGACTTACGCCGCTACCCCAGCGCCGCCACCGCGTCGCCCCTCGGCGGGCCGCTCAGGGCCACGTCCAGGGCCTCGACCAGGCGCTGGGCCGCGATCGGCTTGGCCACGAAGCCGTCCATGCCGGCGGCCATGTAGCGCTCGGTCTCGTGGCTCAGCACGCTGGCGGTGACGGCCAGGATCGGGGTGCGGGTCCGGCCCTCGGCCGCCTCGCGGGTGCGGATCACCCGACCGGCCTCCAGCCCGTCCATGCCCGGCATGTGGATGTCCATCAGGATGGCGTCCCAGGGGCCGGACTCCCACATCGCCACGGCCTCGTGGCCGTCGCGGGCCACGCCGCAGGCGACGCCCAGATGGCCCAGCATGGCCTGCAGGACGGTGCGGTTGGTGGCGTTGTCGTCGACCACCAGCATCTTCAGCTCGCCGGTCATCGCCGGCTCGTCGGTGACCGCCTCGGCCTTGGTCGGCTGACCCACCGGCGTCAGGGTCGGGCAGGGGGCCTCGACGGTGAAGCAGGCGCCGCCGGCCGCGGGACTCTCGAAGCCGATCCGCCCGTCCATCAGCGTCATCAGCTCGCGGCAGATGGCCAGGCCCAGGCCGCTGCCCCCCGTGCGGCGGGTGCTGGAGCCGTCGACCTGGACGAACTTCTCGAAGATCTGGGCGCGGCGCGCCTCGGGCACGCCGACGCCGGTGTCAGTCACGGCGCAGGTCAGGGTCGACGCGTCGCCGCCGATCCGCACGGCCACCTGGCCCGCGTCGGTGAACTTGATGGCGTTGGAGATCAGGTTGCTGAGCACCTGGCGCAGGCGGGCGGCGTCGCCGTCGCGCCAGCCGCCGGCCCCCGGCTCGACCTCCAGGGTGAAGTCCAGGCCCTTGTCGTGGGCCAGGCCGCCATAGAGCTGGCGCAGGGTGTCGGCCAGGGCGTCCAGGTCGAACGGGGCCCGGATGATCTCCATCTTGCCGGCCTCGATCCGCGAGATGTCGAGCACGGCGTTGATCACGTCCAGCAGGGTGGCGCCGGACTGATGGATGGTGGCCAGGCGGGCGCGTTGCCGGACCGAGAGGGTGTCGCGGTCCATGGCCTGGGCCATGCCCAGCACGCCGTTCAGCGGCGTGCGGATCTCATGGCTCATGGTCTCGAGGAACTCGGTCTTCACGCGGCTGGCGGTCTGGGCGACCACCATCAGGTCCTGGGCCTCGGTGCGCAGGCGGCGGTTCTCCTCGAGTTCGGCCTCCAGCTTGCGGTTCAGGGCGTCCGAGGCCAGGCGGGCCCGCAGCTCGCGCATCACCGCGCCGCGCATCAGGGTGGACATGCCCAGGGCCGCGAAGGCGCCGGCCACGCCGATGAAGCCGTACTGGCCGACCAGGTCGCCGGGCGCGTTGCGGGCCATCACCACCAGGCCGACGGTCGCCGCGCCCACGCTGACGAAGGCCACGCGCCGGGTGGGGGCCGAGGTGGCGAAGACCAGGGCCATCAGCACGAAATAGACCAGCTTGGCCGGCTCGAAATGGATGCTCTGATAGGCCGCGACATTGGCCATGAAGAGGGTGTTCATCGCCAGCGCAGCGACTTCCATGGCCCGCATGCCCGGCGGCCGGGTCTTCAACCGACGCCAGAACCACAGCCCGGCCGCGGCGGCGGCCACCGCCAGCCCTTCCAGCACGACCAGGGCCGCGCCCTTCTCGTAGAAGGGATGGGCCAGGCTGATCACGCAGTAGTAGGCCGCGGCGGCCACCAGATAGCCGCGCAGGATGGGCACGTACGAGCTGACGATCTCGTGCGACGGTATGGGTTCAGGTTTGCCGAACGTCCACTTCATGAGCCCCCGCGCGCCCTCTTTGCCCCCTGGCTTGAGCGCACCGTAAGAGATCAAGGTTAAGTTGCGATTGAGACCGTTACCTTTGTCGGACAATAGCTAGGCGGCGCGATCGATGCGGGCGGCGTAGCAGCCGGGCTTGGCGTAGTGGGCGTGCAGATAGGCCACGGCGGGGTTTTCCAGCATCCGCTCGATCACGGGGGCCGCCGTCGCGCCCTCGACCACGTCGGCGTCGAGCAGCATGCCGGCCGCGTCAAAACCGCGCAGGGACAGCAGGCGGCGACGCAGGGCCGGGGGCAGGGCGTCTGTGGTCTTGGCCGGAGCCTGGGCCGCCTCGCGGACATAAATGGCGTAGCGCGAGCGGAACGGCGTGTCGGCGGCCTGGTGCTCGTGGTTCAGCAGGATCAGGGTCTCGCCCGGCGCGGCGTCGTCCAGGGTGACGCGGCAGGGGAAGGCGAACGGCGCGTCGGCGACGACGCGCAGCATGCCGCGCTCGGCCAGAGCGTCGTCGTCGAGGGCGAATAGCGGCGCGAACGGCTCGATGGGCAGGCTGGAAACGGTGAAGGACATGGCGGGCTCCTGTTCTGTCGAGACCGTTTTGCCGCCGCCCGCGCCGGGCCGACACCCGATCCTTGCGGTGGTCGCGAACCTTGCCGAACGCGGGTTGATCGCTTAGATCGTCCGTGCCCGAAACCCCGGGCCGACTGATGGAGGCCACCATGGACATTGCGATGGACGACCGTTTCGCCCTTCCCGCTGACCTGACCGTGGTTTCCCATGCCCGCCTTCATCACCCTGGATTCCGTTCGCGCCGACACGCCTGACGGCCGCGTCCTCTTCGACAACCTGACCCTGAGCATCGGGGCCGAGCGTATCGGCCTCGTGGGCCGCAACGGCGTGGGCAAGTCCACGCTGCTGTCGCTGATCGCCGGGACCCGCGCGCCGACGTCCGGCGCGATCAGCCGCGCCGGCGTGGTCGGCGTGCTGCCGCAGCTGCACGCCCCGCCGCCGAGCGCGCGCCTGGCCGACCTGCTGGGCGTCGGCCCGGCCTGGGACCGCCTGTGCCGCATCGAGGCGGAAGAGGGGACGGAAGAGGACCTGATCGAGGCCGACTGGACCCTGCCGGGCCGCGTCGCCGCCGCCCTGGCCGAGGTCGGGCTGTCGCGCTGGGACGCCTCGCGCCCGGCGTCCCAGCTCAGCGGCGGCCAGATGACCCGGCTGGCCCTGGCCGGCCTGCTGCTGGCCGGGCCCGACGTCATCCTCCTGGACGAGCCGACCAACAATCTGGACGCCCCGGCCCGCGCCCTGTTGGCCGACGTGCTGCGGCGCTGGAAGGGCGGGGCGATTGTGGTCAGCCACGATCGCGCCCTGCTGCGCGGCATGGACCGCATCGTCGAGCTGACCAGCCTGGGCGCGACCAGCTACGGCGGCGGCTACGACCTCTACGCCGAGCGCAAGGAGAAGGCCGTGGCGGCCGCCGAGCACGACTTGGAGGCCGCCGAGCGCCAGGTCCGCCAGGCCGCGCGCGAGGCCCAGGTCGCCCGCGAGCGCAAGTCGCGCCGCGACGCCGCCGGGCGCAAGTTCGCCGCCAAGGGCAGCGAGCCGAAGATCCTGCTGGGCGCCCAGGCCGAGCGGGCCGAGAACACCGGCGCGCGCGAGGGGCGGCTGGCCGACCGCGCCGCGCAGGAGGCCGCCCAGGCCCGCGAGGCCGCCGATGCGCGGGTCGAGCGCCTGCGCCGCTTGGCCTTCGACCTGCCGTCCTGCGGCCTGCCCGCCGGTCGGACGGTGCTGGACTTCGACGGGGTGGGCTTCGCCTATCCGGACGGACCGCCGGTTTTGTCGGACCTGAGCTTCCACTTGACCGGTCCCGAGCGCGTGGCCCTGGTCGGCGGCAACGGGGCGGGGAAGTCGACCCTGATCCGGTTGGCGACGGGCGGCCTGGAACCGACGACGGGAACGGTGACGCGCGGCGTGGCGGCGGCCCTGCTGGATCAGCGCGCCGCCGTGCTGGACGAGACCCAGACCATCCTGGAGAACTTCCGCCGCCTAAACCCGGCCGCCGGTGCCAACGAGGCCCACGCCGCCCTGGCCCGCTTCCTGTTCCGCAACGTCGCCGCCCACCAGCTGGTCGCCACGCTCAGCGGCGGCGAGCGCCTGCGCGCGGCCCTGGCCTGCGTGCTGATGTCGGCCGATCCGCCCAAGCTGCTGATCCTGGACGAGCCGACCAACCATCTGGACCTCGACTCGGTCCAGGCGGTGGAGAGCGCGCTGGCCGGCTATGACGGCGCCCTGCTGATCGCCAGCCACGACGAGGATTTCCTCGAGGCGGTGGGGGTGGAGCGTCGGATCGACCTTTGGTCGCGGTGACGTACACGTTACGGTTTGTTGCTAATCACTCTCAACAGCAGTTATACGGCGCCATCATTCGAACTGCCGGGGCGTCAATCATCATGCGGACCATCTCCACCAGCCGTGCGCGGCGCGCCTCGATCCTGGCCGGCCTCAGCCTGATGGCCCTGGCGATCGCGACCGCCGCCCATGCCGAGGACAAGGCCGAGCCCACCGACGTCGACCAACTGGTGGTCACCGCCGCCCGCACCATCCTGCCGGCCAGCGCTCTGCCGCTGACGGTGGACGTGATCGACTCCGAGGCCCTGAGCCAACAGGTCGCGATCAGCGGCTCGGTGGTCGACGCGGTGTCGAATCTGTCGCCGTCGTTCTCACCCACGCGTCAGAAGCTGTCGGGGGCGGGCGAGACCCTGCGCGGGCGCTCGCCGCTGTACGCCATCAACGGCATCCCGCAGTCGACCCCGATCCGCGACGGCTCGCGCGACGGCTACACGATCGATCCGTTCTTCATCGACCGGGTGGAGGTGATCTACGGCTCCAACGCCCTGCAGGGCATCGGCGCCACCGGCGGCGTGGTCAACCAGGTGACCGTCGGCCCGCCTAAGGGCGACGGCGTCACCGGCAAGGTCCTGACCCAGGTCAGCGCCGGCGACGACCTGGGCGACAGCGTCGGCGGCAAGGTGGCCGGCCTGGTCGCCTGGCGCGGCGGGGCGTTCGACGCCACCGTCGGCGCCGCCTACGACGCGCGGGGCGCCTTCTACGACGGCGACGGCCGCCGCCTGGGCATGGACGGCACCCAGGGCGACGTCCAGGACTCCAAGGCGCTGTCGTTCTTCGCCCGCCTCGGCTGGCAACTGGGCGAGAACACCCGCCTGGACGTGGTGGCCAACCGCTTCGAGCTGAAGGGCGACGGCGACTACGTCACCACCACCATCTCGGCCACCAACCCCAAGCCCGCCACCAACGGCGACCGCACCTTCCACGTGCCGACCACCAGCTTCCGCGGCGTCCAGCCCGGCGAGCCGGCGGCCAATCGGGTGGAGACCGTGTCGGCCTCGCTGACCAACAGCGACCTGGTGGGCGGCAACCTGATCGCCCAGGTGTTCTTCAACCGCTCGCGCGACACCTTCGGCGGCGACGTCAACGCAACGTTCCAGGACCCCAGCATCGCGCCGGCCGGCACGCTGTTCGACCAGTCCTCCAACCGCTCGCGCAAGCTGGGCGCGCGGGTCAGCTACGAGCGGGCCGTTCCCGGGATCAAGGGCCTGACCGGGACGCTGGGCCTGGACACCATCAACGACCGCACCGAGCAGGTGCTGATCGAGACCGGCCGCGCCTGGGTGCCGCCGACCAAGTTCCAGAGCGTCGCGCCGTTCGTGCAGGGCAACCTCTCCCTGCTGAACGACAAGGTGCACCTGGCCGGCGGCGTGCGCTTCGAGAACGTCGAGCTGAAGGTCGATGACTTCACCACCCTGGCCTTCTACGGCTCGCGCAAGGTGGCCGGCGGCAATCCCGACTTCAAGGCCACCCTGGGCAACGGCGGCGTCGTGGTCGAGCCCGTCACGGGCCTGCGCGTCTACGCCAGCTACGCCGAGGGCTACACCGTGCCGGACGTCGGCCGGATCCTGCGCGGCATCAATATCGACGGCGTCGACATCGACACCTACCTGAACATCGAACCGATCGTGTCGAACAACCGCGAGATCGGGACCGAGCTGAAGCGCGGGCCGTTCGACGCCAGCCTCAGCTACTTCTGGTCCAGCTCGAAGCTGGGCCAGCTGCTGATCAAGAACAGCGGCGGCATCTTCGACGTCCAGCGCCAGCGGGTCGAGATCGAGGGGCTGGAGGCCAATCTGAAGGCCCGCACGCCGATCCAGGGCCTGGTCGTCTCGGCCGGCTACGCCCACCTGAAGGGCCGGACCGACACCAACGCCGACGGCAAGGTCGACAAGGACCTGGACGGCGCCAACATCTCGCCCGACCGCCTGAACCTGGCCGCCGACTACCAGGGCGACAAGTGGGGCCTGCGCTTCCAGATCCAGAACTACATTAAGCGCGACATGCAGAACGCCCTCGTGAAGGACGACTTCTCCGGCTACACCCTGGCCGACGCCTTCGTGCGTTATGAGCTGCCGGTCGGGGCGCTGTCGCTGGGGATCCAGAACCTGTTCGACGAGCAGTACATCTCGTACAATTCCGACACCACGGCGCCGGCGGTCGACCGCTATTTCGCCGGGCGCGGGCGGACGGCGACTCTGGGCTGGGAAGCCCGCTTCTGATGAAGGTCGTCCGACAGATCCACCGCTGGACGGGCGGGCTGATCGGCCTGCTGCTGGCCCTGATGGGCCTGACGGGATCGCTGCTGCTGCACGAGGACGCCTTCCTGCGCGCCACTGTGCCGCACGCCGCTGACGCCCAGCGCCAGGACGCCGACACCCTGGGCACGGCCGCGACGCGGATCTTCGCCGCCAAGGACCGGCCGCGCTCCATCGTGCTGGCGACCGAGCGGCTGGGCCTGCACAAGCTGAGCTACAAGGGCGAGCATGCCGCCTATGCCGACCAGGACGGGGTGATCGTCCAGAGCTGGACCTCGAACTGGGCCCGGCCCGAGGTCTGGGTGTTCGACTTCCACCACCATCTGTTCAACGGCGACACGGGCGAGATCGTCGGCGGGATCGCCGGCCTGGCGGGACTGGGTTTCGTCGGCACCGGCCTTTGGCTGTGGTGGCCGACCCGGCGGATGTTCCACATCCGACCCTGGCCCCGGATGATGAAGCGGGCGGCCATCGTCCACCACCACCGCGACCTGGGCGTGCTGGTGGCGCCGCTGCTGATCCTGTCGTTGACCACCGGGGCGGCGATGAACCTGAAATGGTTCTCCGACGCCTTGCGGGCGCCGTTCTCGTCGGCCGCAACGATGAAGGCCGCCTCGGCTCCGCCGAAGATCAAGGGCGGCAAGCTGGCCAAGGACCTGGACTGGACGGCGGTGATCGGCGAGGCCCAGGCCCGCTATCCCGGCGCCGAGGTCCGCACGATCGGCCTGCCGGCCAAGCCGGGCGGGCTGATCGCGATCCGCCTGCGCCAGCAGGCCGAGTGGCTGCCCAACGGCCGCACCATGGCCTGGTTCGACCCGGCGACCGGCAAGATGGTCGCCACGCGCGACGCCCAGACCCTGCCGCTGGGCTCGCGCATCGCCAATCTCGACTACCCGCTGCACGCGGCCAAGGTCGGCGGCCTGCCGTACCGCCTGGTGATGACGCTGTCGGGCCTGACCCTGACCCTGCTGGGCACGCTGGCGGTGGTCACGTTCTGGGGCAACCCGGTGGGGAACCCCAAGCGGCGGAGGAAGAAGGTCGACGCGGTCGCCGCCTAGTCCTTCTCCCCTTGCGGGAGAAGGTGTCGACGAAGTCGACGGATGAGGGGTCTCTCAAACGAAAGCCGCCGCGACCGGCCCATCGGCTGATCGCGGCGGTTCTGGTCTTCAACCCCTCACCCGACCCCGCTGCGCGGGGGCCCCTCTCCCGCAAGGGGAGAGGGAGGGCCTACGCCCGCTGGTTCAGCGTGATCGCCGTGCCGTTCTGCTTGTAGGCCGTGGCCTGGGCGCCGGGGCCGTAGCCGGCGCCGGTGGGGCGCTGGACGGCGATCTCCTCGGCGATGGCGCGGACCAGGCCCTCGGTGACGGTCTTGGCGGCGGTGACGGCGCGGCCCTGGCGGGCCAGCACGGCGTCGAAGGCCTCGGTGGCGCGCACCAGTCGCTGGCGGCGTTGCAGCGAGGCGCCCTGCACCAGGGCGACATTGCCGCGCACCTTGGTCGACTCGTGGCGATAGAGGTTGGCCAGCTTGGCCACCTCGTCGACGTACTGCGCCGCCTCGTGCGGGCGGCGGGCCTCGAAGGCGGCGGACTGCCTGGCGATCAGGTCGGTCAGGCGTTCGGTCAGGATGATCAGCTGTTCGACGCGATCGTCGCAATCGGTGGCGTTGAGGGCCATGGCTACTCCTTCAGACCTTGCATCTTCAGCATTTCCTTCTGCACCGAGGCCGCGACGCCGATGCCGCCGGACTTGGAGACTTGCTTGGCCATCTCCTCGGCAAGAAGGGACTTGAACATGTCCTCGCCGGCCCCGCCGCCGCCGATCTCCGGCGTCTTCATGCCGGCGGTCATCGACTGCATCATCACCGACAGGAACGAGGCCTCGAACTTCTGGGCCGTCTCGCGGATCTTGCCGCGCTTGAGCAGCTCGGCGGTCGAGGCGGCGGTCTGGCCGACGGTGTCGACGGTGGGGGTCGCGATCGTCGAGAGGCTCATCACATCACCTCGATGTCGGCTTGCAGGGCGCCCGAGGCCTTGATGGCCTGCAGGATCGAGATCATGTCGCGCGGGGTGACGCCCAGGGCGTTGAGGCCGCCGACCAGGCTCTTGAGCGAGGCGCCGCCGCCCAGGGTCAGCAGCTTCTTGCCCGTCTCCTCGTTGACGCTGACCGTCGACTGCGGGACGACCTTGGTCTGGCCCTGGCTGAACGGGGCCGGCTGGCTGACGGCCGGATTCTCCTGGACCGAGATGGTCAGGTTGCCCTGGGCGATCGCCACCTGGCTGATGCGGACGTCGTCGCCCATGACGATCACGCCGGCCACTTCGTCGATGATCACCTTGGCCGGGGAGTCGGGCTCGACTTCCAGGTTCTCGATGTTGGTGACGAAGCTGATCATGTCCATGCCGGCCGGGGGGCGCACGGCGACGATGGTCGGGTTCTGGGCCTGGGCGCAGTTCGGGAAGCGCTGGTTGATGGCGTCGGCGATGCGGCGCGAGGTGGTGAAGTCCGGGTTGCGCAGGGTCATGCGCAGCACGTCCATGTTCACCATCTGGAAGCCGGTCTCCTTCTCGATGATGCCGCCGGCGGCGATGCGGCCCGCGGTCGGCACGCCCTTGGTCACCGAGCTGCCCGAGGCGCCGCCGGCCGAGACCGAGCCGGTCTGCACCGTGCCCTGAGCCACCGCGTAGGTCTGGCCGTCGGCGCCTTGCAGCGAGGTGACCAGCAGGGTGCCGCCCAGCAGGCTCTTGGCGTCGCCCAGGGTCGAGACCGTGACGTCCATGCGCGCGCCGGCCGCCGAGAACGGCGGCAGGTTGGCCGTGACCATGACGGCGGCGGTGTTCTTGGTGTTGAGGTTGCCGTCGCGGACGTTGACGCCCTGGCGCTCGAGCATGGCCTCCAGGCTCTGCTTGGTCATCGGCGCGTTGCGCAGGCTGTCGCCCGAACCGTTCAGGCCCACGACGATGCCGTAGCCGACCAGCTGGTTGTCGCGCACGCCCTCGAAGGCGACGATGTCCTTGATGCGCGACTTGGCGTCGGCCGGGGACGCGACCAGGGTCACGGCGGCGAGGGCGAGGCCCAGAACGGAAGCAAAGAATGAACGAGACATGGCTTTCCTACGGCGGGGCGGCATCCCCGCGCCGTCCCATGCGAGATCCGGGCCAGTCTGAATGTCGAAAAAAATCCAATGAAATCAGTCGAAAGGCGTGCAAATTCCGCCTGCGACATTCTGGTTCGGCAGATTCTGCCCGGCATTAACCATACCGCAAGCGGCGCTCAGCAAGATGTGGTTAACGGGGCGGGGGTGACTCCTCCAATCGTTCGTCGGAGCAGCGTTTCGTCATGAAGGTTTCCAGCACGGGGAGCGCGGGCGCGGTTGGCGCGTCGCGGGCCAAACCGACGGGCGGCGGATCGGGGTTTTCCCTACCCACGGTGGGCGGCGCCAGCGCCGCTTCCGGGGTGGCCCAGGCGGGCGGCGTGGCCGGGATCGGCTCGCTCGACGCCCTCCTGGCCCTGCAGGCCGACATGGACCCGATGGAGCGCAAGCGGCGCGCGGTGAAGCGGGCCGGCGGCCTGCTGGACCTGCTGGACGCCCTGAAGCTGGCCACCCTGGACGGCGAGATCTCGACCGGCACGCTGTCGCGACTCAAGAGCGCCGTGCGCGAGCATCGCGAAGCCACCGACGACCCCAAGCTGGAAGCGATCCTCAACGAGATCGAGACCCGCGCGGCGGTCGAGGCGGCCAAGCTGGAACAGGCCCGGCTGGGCTGAGGAAGCGCGATGAAACCGTATCTTAAAGAACACGGTTCACCGAATATCCCCAGGATCGGGACATCCGTGCACGGCGGTGAACACGCCGCTCACGCGACGTTCATTGAACCGGGCTATCGTTTTGGTATAAGCACCCGGCCTGATCTGGGCGGAGTTCATCGGGGCGTGAGGCGTTAATGCAAACGGCCACTGTTCTTAAGGTACCAGACTCGTATCGTCCTTCGGATGACGAGCCTTTCATGAATGAGCGTCAGCTTGAGTATTTCAAGCAGAAGCTCCTGGCTTGGAAAGAAGAAATCCTCCGCGAATCTCGCGAAACGGTTTCCCACCTGCAAGCTGAAACTGAAAACCATGCCGACCTCGCCGATCGCGCGTCGTCGGAAACTGATCGGGCGCTGGAACTTCGCACCCGGGATCGCCAGAGAAAACTCATCTCGAAAATCGACCAGGCGTTGCGCCGAGTCGAGGACGGCTCCTACGGCTACTGCGAGGAGACCGGCGAACCGATCGGTTTGGCTCGACTGGACGCGCGGCCCACCGCGACGCTCAGCCTGGAAGCCCAGGAACGCCACGAACGTCGGGAACGGGTTCACCGCGACGACTGAGGTCTCATCGACCTCGACTGAATGTGTTTCAAACGGCCTCGCCCCACGGCGAGGCCGTTTTCGTTCGTAGGTCCCTTTCCCCTTGCGGGAGAGGGGGACTCGCGGAGCGAGGTTGGGCGAGGGGTCTCTCGGAACTTTCCGGACGGGGCGTCCGCCCCCTCATCCGTCGGCTTCGCCGACACCTTCTCCCGCAAGGGGAGAAGGACCTACCAAAGCGACGCCGCCGCCCGCTCCGGCCAGGCCTTGTCGTATTCCGCCCCGCCGACCGTCTCGCCGCTCATCGCGGCCAGCATGGCGCCGGGCGTGGGCAGGGATCGGGGATCCACCTGAGCTTCCGGCTTCCACAGTCCCGATCGCACGATGGCCCGGGCGCACTGGAAATAGGCCTCGACCACGGTGACCACCAGGCAGGTGCGCGGCGCCTTGCCGTCGACCGCGAAGCTGGCCAGCAACTCGGGATCGGCGTTGACCACCGCGCGGCCGTTGACCCGGAAGGTCGTGCCCGAGCCGGGGATCAGGAACATCAGCGCCACGCGCGGGTCGCGGACCACGTTGCGCAGGCTGTCGATGCGGTTGTTGCCGCGGCGGTCGGGCAGGATCAGCGTCCGCGCGTCATGGATGCGGACGAAGCCGGCCTGGTCGCCGCGCGGGCTGCAGTCCAGGCCCTCGGGGCCGACGGTGGCCAGGGCCAGGAACGGCGAGGCCTCGATCAGGGCGCGATAGTGCGGGGTGATGTGGTCGGCGACCTTGACGGTCGAGGCCGGGACCGGGGCCGGCGTGTAGAGGGCCTCGAGCGCTTCGAGGCTGTCGACGACGTGATCGATGGCGGGCATGCGCGGCTCCCCTGCAGGACCGCCAGCATAGCGGGTGTCGCGACAGGTCGCCTAGGCGTTGGCGGACTGGACCATGGCGCAGGCCTCGGCCAGGCGATGGGGCGAGATCGGCTTGTCGACCACGGCGCGGGTGCGGGCGCCCAGCTGGTCGGCGTTGCCGGTGACATAGACCACCGGGATCGGGCCCAGCCGGGCGAGGATCGCGGTGACCGCTTCGACGCCGGTGCCCCCGACGATGCGATAGTCGGCGGTGATCAAGTCCGGCGGGCGCCTGAGGGCGCAATCCAGCGCTTCCTGGGGGCTTTCAGCGATGTCGAACGTGTCGAACCCTTGCTCGGCGAGCAAAGTCTCGACTTCCATCGCGATGAGGATTTCATCCTCGATGATCAAAGCATGTCTGTGGGACATGTGCACTGCACGCCACCGCTTTTCAAATTCGTCCCTTGCCGTAGTAGAAGCCTATGATTCTCTTCTGCGCTAACGGTTTTTACGGCTCAGCTTGACTAAAACGCCGCAGGTCTGCTGTTGCGTCTTGTTCTCAGCGCGCAAGTTCTTCCAGGTGTTGTGTGTGATCACAAACTGGAGCGCAGGGTCTTGTTCCCGTCGAGCAAAGTCGGGGATTCACCTTAGTTTATAAAACAAAGTCCGACGAGCGCCGGTCTCTTGCCTCCCGCTGGGGGATTTGCGCTATGCAGGCGAAAACGAAAGTCCGCAGGAGCGCCCCGTCATGTCGCAAGACACCCCTCTGGTCCTTACGGAGAAGCGCGGCCACGTCGCGATCCTCACGCTCAACCGTCCCGAGGCCCTGAACGCCCTGGGCGCGCCGGGCGACGGCGACCAGGTGGCGGCGGCCTGCGAGGCGATCAACGACGACCAGGACATCCGCTGCGTGATCCTGACCGGCGCGGGCCGGGCCTTCTCGGCCGGCGGCGACGTCAAGGCGATGAAGGCGCGGGAAGGGGCGTTCGGCGGCAACGGCGTCAAGGTGCGCGACGGCTACCGCAAGAACATCCACCGCATCGTGCGGGCCATCTACGGCCTGGAGGTCCCGTCGATCGCGGCCGTGAACGGCGCGGCCATCGGCCTGGGCTGCGATGTGGCCTGCATGACCGACATCCGCATCGCCGCCGACACCGCCAAGTTCGGCGTCACCTTCCTGAAGCTGGGCCTGATCCCCGGCGACGGCGGGGCCTGGCTGATGCCGCGCACCATCGGCATGAGCCGGGCGGCGGAACTGCTGTTCACCGGCGACGTCATCGACGCGGCCAAGGCCGAGGCCTGGGGCCTGGTCAGCAGGAGCGTGCCGGCCGACACCCTGATGGGCGAGGCCATGGCCCTGGCCGAGCGCATCGCCGTCCAGCCGCCGCACGCCCTGCGCATGGCCAAGAGCCTGCTCAAGCATGGCCAGACGGCCAGCTACGACACCCTGATGGAGATGAGCGCGGCCGCCCAGGCCATCGCCCATCACACCGAGGATCACATGGAGGGCGTCGACGCCATCCTCGAGAAGCGCGCTCCCGTGTTCAAGGGCGCTTGAGATGGGCCGGGAAGCCAAGGGCGTCTGGGGCCAGCTGCGCGACGGCGAAGGGCCGGGCAAGCTTTTGTGGGAGCCGCCGAAACTGATCTTCCGCGGCGCGGTGGAGGGCAACTTCCAGGGCCACGCCCTGCGGGGCCTGCGCGTCGACGGCGACGACCTGGTGCTGAGCGACGGCACGCGGTTCACCCTGGACGCCGGCCAGGCCGCCAAGTGGCTGCACGCCATCCAGAACCCGCCGGGGCGCCTGGACAAGCTGGGCGTCAAGCCGGGCCAGACCGTGGTCATCGAGAACCTCGACGATCCTGAGTTCCTGGCCGAGCTGTCCACCCGCGTCGAGCCGGTCGAGGCCTATGAAGACGTCGACCTGCTGTTCCTGGGCGTCGAGGACCTGGCCGATTTCGATCAACTTGAAGATCTGATCGGCGGGCTGGGGCCCAAGGGCGCGATCTGGATCGTGGCCCAGAAGGGCAAGGGCGCGCCGCTGAAGGACGTCGAAATCCTGGCGGCCGCGCGCGGCCAGGGCCTGGTGGACACCAAGGTCTGCGCCTTCTCCAAGACCCACACGGCGCTGCGCTTCGTGCGGCGCAAGGGCGAGCCGGTGGTCAAGGCCGCGCCGGTCGATGACGACGACGCGGATTTCGACGACGAGGAGGGCTGAGGCCATCCGGTCTCGGCCCGCTTCGCCCGCGTGATCCACCTGATGGGGACCTGGGGCGCGGCCAGCTAGGCTGGCGCGTCCGTCCAGGGTCCACACCGATGACAGCGCCCCGCGCGCCCGCGATCGCCTTCCGCGTCGCCACGGCGCACATCGCCGCCTGCAGTCTCCTTCTCCTCGCGGGGCTGATCCTGTCGATGGGCGGCCCGCCCGCCTTCGCCCAGACCGCCTGGACGCCGCCGCCGCCCGACGCCGAGCTCAAGGCCGCGCTGGACAAGGCCGCCACGGGCTCGCCCGAGGCCCTCGCGACCCTGGCCGACGGCGGCCGCGCCGACGCCCAGGCCTATGCCGGCCTGCTGTTCGTGGTCGGGCGAGGCAAGATCCCGGCCGACCCGCCGCGCGGCTGCGCCTACGCCGCCAAGGCGGCCGAGCAGCGGCCCGACGCCATGCACCTGCGCGCCCGCTGCCTGCAATACGGTCTGACAGGGAGCGCGCCCGACCTCGCGGGCGCCAAGGCCGCCTACGGGCGGGCGATCCAGATGGGCTACGCCAAGTCCAAGTGCGGCCTGGGCCAGATGCTGATGGCCGACACGGCCACGGTCGATCGGGGCCTGGCCCTGTGCAAGGAGGCCGCCCGGGCCGGCGACGGCGACGCCCAGCTGGTCGTGGGTTCGGCCTACCTGACCGGCGCGGTGGTGGCCCGCGACCCGGCCGAGGCGCGCAAGTGGTACGAGCTGGCGGCCAAGCAGAACCCACTGATGGCCGCCCGCAAGCTGGGCCAGCTGTACGCCAGCGGCGAGGGCGGCAAGCAGGACACCAAGAAGGCGCTGGAACTGTGGGGCCAGGCCGAGCAGGCGGGCGATCAGGCGGTCTGCATCCTGGTGGCCGACCAGCTGTTCTCGGACGTCACCGGCGGCCGCAAGCCGGGGCCGGGCACCTACGCCTTCAAGGGCGGCATACCGATGGCCGACATCGAGGTGGTCGAGCTCTGGTACCAGGCGGCGCTGGAGCGAGACCCCCGGCCCGAGGTCAAGACCCGCGCCGAATACGCCCTGAAGGTGTTGCAGAGCTTCAAGAGCGCCAATGTGTCGGTGACGAAGAAGAAGACGAAGTAGGATCGGCCTAAGCCGCCGCCTTCGCCTTCACCGCCGCCTTGGCCTTGGAGAACTCCATCGTGCCGTCGTCGACCTTGCCGTAGCGCAGGGCCACCAGGTCCAGGGCGTAGTTCTGGTGCACCTTCCAGGGCGTCTTGGCGCCCTGCTTGGGCAGGATCTTCAGGGCGCGCTGGACGTAGCCGGACGAGAAGTCCAGCCAAGGCTCGATCTCCATCTCGCCCTCGGGCAGGCGCGGCGTGCAGATTGTCGTGCCCGTGCGGTCCATGTGGTTGAGCAAGCGACAGACATATTCGGCGGTCAGGTCGGCCTTCAGGGTCCAGCTGGCGTTGGTGTAGCCGAAGGTCGAGGCCAGGTTCGGCACGCCGCTGAACATCATGCCCTTGTAGCTGGTGGTCTCGTGGGGCGCGATCTTCCGGCCGTCGACCACCATCTCCATCTCGCCCAGCAGCTGCATGCGAAGGCCGGTGGCGGTGACGATGATGTCGGCGTCCAGGGTCTGGCCCGACTTCAGCAGGATGCCGGTCTCGGTGAAGGTCTCGATCTGGTCGGTGACCACCGACGAGGTCCCGGCCTTCAGAGAGTCGAAGAGGTCGGCGTCCGGCACCAGGCACAGCCGCTGGTCCCACGGATTGTAGCGCGGCGTGAAGTGGGTCTCGATGTCGTAGTCGGGACCCAGGTGCTCGCGCACCAGGCCCAGCAGCCGTTCCTTGGTCTTCTCGGGCTTCTTGCGGGCGATGTTGAAGAACAGCAGCTGCATGCCGACGTTCTTCCAGCGCGTGATGTTGTAGGCGGTCATGGCCGGCAGCTTGGCGCGCAGCCAGTTGGCGATCCCGTCCTCGGCCGGGCGCGAGACCACATAGGTCGGCGAGCGCTGCAGCATGGTCACGTGGCCGGCGTCCTTGGCCATTTCCGGCACCAGGGTGACGGCGGTGGCGCCGCTGCCGATCACCACGACCTTCTTGCCGGCGTAGTCCAGGTCCTCGGGCCAGTGCTGTGGGTGGACCAGCCGGCCCTGGAAGCGCTCGACGCCCGGGAAGTCGGGCGTGTAGCCGGCCTCGTAATTGTAGTAGCCGCTGCACATCGACAGGAAATTGCAGCTGACCTTCACCGTCCGGCTGTCGTGCTCGGCCTCGACGGTCCAGGTGGCGGTCTCCGACGACCACGTGGCGCGCTTGACCTTGTGGCCGTAGCGGATGTGCGGGGTGATGCCGTTCTCGTCGGCGGTCTCGCGCACGTATTTCAGGATCGACGGGCCGTCGGCGATGGCTTTCGCCTCGCGCCACGGCTTGAAGGCGTAGCCCAGGGTGTACATGTCGCTGTCCGACCGGATGCCGGGGTAGCGGAACAGGTCCCAGGTGCCGCCGATGGCGTCGCGCGCCTCGAGGATGGCGTAGGTCTTCTTCGGACAGTCGCGTTTCAGATGATAGGCCGCGCCGATGCCCGACAGGCCCGCGCCCACGATCAGTACGTCGAAATGCTCGATGGCCATCGTGCCTCCGCCCTTCCGTTCACCCGGTCCGGTGGTCCGGACGCTCATATGTGAACATCGTTCACTAACAAACGACCGTTTTGCCGTGGCGTCAACTGCGGCGGCGCCGGGTTTTCATTGCAAACACCTGTTCGACCCGCGTATGCGCTCAAGCCATGTCCCTGCGCGACTTCGGCGTGCTGGTCCTGGTCTGCCTGGTCTGGGCCTGCAACAACATCATCTCCAAGATCGTGGTCGCCCATTGGGGCGTGCCGCCGCTGTTCTACGCGGCGGTGCGGTTCACGATCGTGGCGGCGGTGACCCTGCCGTGGCTGCTGCCGGCCCCGCGCCCGACCTGGCGGATCATGACCGTGGGCCTGCTGATGGGGGCGGGGAACTTCGCCCTGCTGTTCATGGGCTTCAAGACCGCCTCGCCCTCGGCCTCGGCGGTGGTGATCCAGCTGGGCGTGCCGTTCACGACCCTGCTGTCGATGCTGATGCTGGGCGAGAAGGTGCGCTGGAAGCGCGGCCTGGGCATCGCCCTGACCTTGAGCGGCGCGGTGGTGGTCATGTGGAACCCGCACGGCCTGCAGCTGTCGCCGGGCCTGTGGTTCATCGTCGCCTCGGCCTTCACCGGCTCGCTGGGCGCGGTGATGATGAAGCAGATCGAGGGCGTGAAGCCGCTGCAGTTCCAGGCCTGGGTGGGCGCGACCTCGATCCTGCCGCTGGGCCTGATGAGCCTGCTGACCGAGCCGGGCGCGGTGGACCTGGCCTGGAAGGCCGGCCTGCCGTTCCTGGCGGCCCTGCTGTTCTCGGCCCTGATCGTCTCGGTGCTCGGCCACACCGCCTATTACGGCCTGATCGGGCGCCACGACGCCAACCTGATCGCGCCGCTGACCCTGATGACCCCGTTGATGACCATTGGCCTGGGCGTCCTGATCACGCACGATCATTTCGACGCCCGGATGGGAATCGGCACGCTGCTCGCGCTAATGGGTGTGCTGATCATCGCCCTGCGCAATAACCAGGTGATGCCGCTGCTGATGCTGACGAGGAACCGGTCCCAATGACGCTCATCGACGCCCCGTCGCCGAACTTCGACGCGCGCAAGGCGGTCCCCGACTGCGTCATCCTGCACTACACCGGCATGGAGACCGGCGAGGCCGCCCTGGCCCGCCTGTGCGACCCCGAGGCCAAGGTCTCGGCCCACTACCTGGTCGAGGAGGACGGCCGCGTCTTCCGCCTGGTGCCCGAAGAGCGCCGCGCCTGGCACGCCGGGGCCGCCTTCTGGAAGGGCGTCAAGGACATCAACTCGGCTTCGATCGGGATCGAGATCGTCAATCCCGGCCACGAGTTCGGCTACCGCCCGTTCCCCGAGGCCCAGATCGCCGCGGTGATCAACCTGCTGGCCGACATCCGCTCGCGCTGGACCATCGACGACGACCACATCCTGGGCCATTCCGACATCGCCCCCGGGCGCAAGATCGACCCGGGTGAACTCTTTCCGTGGAAGCGCCTGGCCGAGGCTGGCCACGGCCTGTGGGTCGAGCCGCCGCCGTCGCCCGGCGCGCCGCTGGGCCGGGGCGAGGAGGGGACCGGCGTCTTCGCCCTCCAGGCCGGCCTGACCCGCCTGGGCTACAACTGCGCGCCGTCGGGCCAGTACGACGAGTGGACCGAGACCGTGGTCGCCGCCTTCCAGCGCCACTGGCTGCAGACCCGCTTCGACGGCGTGGCCGACGGCGAGACCCGCGCGCGCCTGGTGGCTCTGCTGCGGGCGGCGGGCTGATGCATCCGGCGAAAGCCTTCCACGTCGACGACCGCGAGGCCCTGCTGGCCTTCGTGCGGGAGCACAGCTTCGTGGCCCTGGCCGCCGCGGTCGGCGGCTTGCCGTTCGTGGCCCAGGCGCCGGTGGTGGTGCGCGAGCTCGACTTCGGCGAGGTGGCGCTGGACTTCCACCTATCGCGCGCCAACGCCCTGGCGCCGCATCTGGTCCAGGGCTTCCGCGCCGTGGCCCTGGCGACCGGCGCGCACGCCTATGTCAGCCCCGACTGGTACGGGACCGACGACCAGGTGCCGACCTGGAACTACGTCTCGGCCGAGGCCGAGGGCCTGGTCGCGCCGCTGTCGATCGACGAGACCCTGGCCCTGATGGATGACCTGTCGGCGCAGGAGGAGGGGCGGCTCCTGCCCAAGAAACCCTGGACGCGCGACAAGATGAGCCCGGGCCGCTTCGAGGGGCTCATCCGCGGGATCGTCGGCTGCCGCCTGACGGTGGAGCGGCTGGAGGGCACGTTCAAGCTGGGCCAGAACAAGACCGCCGCCGAGCGGGCCGGCGTGGTCGCGGCGTTGGGGGATGACCCGATCACGCGGTTGATGCGGGAAGCGACGCTCTAGTCTTCCCAAAACGGCTCGTTCTCGACCTGCCCGCCAATTGAGCAATCTGCCGGCGGTCATCGCCGGGTCTCGATCTTTGTTGTCACCCCTCGTGTCGAGCCTCTATCCGCCCTGGAATTGCTGTGATCCGAGGCCGCGCATGGACATCCGCCAGGACGACCTGACCCATCCCGCCACCCAGGCCCTCCTGTCGCTGCACCTGGCCGGGATGCACGCCAGTTCTCCGCCCGGCACGGTGTTCGCTCTCGACCTGTCTGGACTGCGGGAGCCCGGCGTCACGGTCTGGACGGCCTGGGAGGGCGAGGCCGTATGCGGCGTGGGCGCGCTGAAACGGCTCGATGCCCAAATCGGCGAGGTCAAGTCGATGCGCACCCATCCCGACCACCTGCGCAAGGGCGTGGCCGCCATCTTGTTGGAGACGGTGATCCAGGCCGCGCGCGACCAAGGCCTTTCGCGGCTGAGCCTGGAGACCGGGCGTGGTCCGGCCTTCGATCCTGCGCTGGCGCTGTATCGCCGCCGTGGCTTCGTCGACGGTGACCGGTTCTCGGACTACGAGGACAACGGCTTCAGCCAGTTCCTGCACTTGGACCTGCGCAACGCGTCCGCCGCCTAGACGTATGAAAAGTTGACCTGCGGCCCATACGCCGTCAAACACCGTCCCGGACCAGATGGTCGGACGGCCGCGGCGCTCTCGCAGCGTCGAGGAAAGTCCGGGCTCCACGGTGACAAGGCGGCGGGTAACGCCCGCCGGGAGCGATCCCAGGGATAGCGCCACAGAAAGCAAACCTCCTCCCTCCGGGGCGGGAAGGGTGAAAGGGTGGGGTAAGAGCCCACCGCGGACCTGGCAACAGGGACGGCATGGCAAGCCCCGCCTGGAGCAAGACCGAATAGGGACCCCGCGCCGGCCTCGCGTCGGATAGGCCGTCACTGGCTGAGAGGGTCCGGGTAGGTCGCGAGAACCGTCCAGCGATGGGCGGTCCAGAGGAATGGCCGTCTCGCGTCTTCGGACGTCAGACAGAACCCGGCTTACAGACCGTCTGGTCCTTTCGCCCCGCTTCACGGCGGGGCGACGGAAATGGGATCGAGCCCCACTTTTCCCCGCCAAGACGACGGCTGAGCCGTGCAACCCCATGCTTCTCAAGGCGCTCGACAGACTCCAGCGGCCGTTAAGTCTTAACAAGTTCTGTGTATGTTCTGTGTATAGATTTTGTGGGTCTGTGAAAGACTCCCACAACACCTTGGTTTTGGCGGCTAAACAGCCGTTGGTGTCATTGTATCCCAATCAATCCCATGTTAACCCATCTTCTGCCGGGGCGATCGTGGCAGGCGTCCGGCGGCGGGCTCAAACAGGGGTAGTGGGGTGTTCCTCTCGACGTTCGAGAAGCAGCTGGACAGCAAGCGGCGCATCGTCGTGCCGCAGGACTTCCGCGCTGCGCTCTCGGGCCCCTTCGACGGCGTCTTCTGTTTCCCCTCCATCGAGGCCGAGTGCCTGGAAGCTGGCGGAAAAAGCCTGTTCGACCGTTACCAGGGCGTGATCGACGAGCTGCCGTTCGGCGATCCCCTGCGCTCGGCCCTGGAGACCAGCGTCCTGGGCGGCATGGCGCGGCTGTCTTTCGACACCGCCGGCCGCATCACCTTGCCCGACACCCTGTGCGAGATGTTCGGCCTGACCGACTGGGTGGCGGTGGTCGGCCTGGGCGAGCGGTTCCAGATCTGGTCGCGCGAGGCCTTCCAGGCCCACCGCGCCGCTCAGCGCGAACTGGCCCGCGAGGGGCTGGCCGAATTGCGCGCCCAGCAGCGCGTCGCTCGGATCGGAGGCGCGGCGTGAGCGACCTCGAAACCCAAGTCGCCGATGGCGCCCCGCACCTTTCGGTGCTGCTGGGCGAGGTCGTCGACGCCCTGGCCTCGGGCCCCGGCGACACGGTCGTGGACGGCACCTTCGGCGCCGGCGGCTACACCCGCGCCATCCTGGCCACGGGCGCTTCGGTCGTCGCCTTCGATCGCGATCCAAGCGTCGCTCGCTTCGCGGTCGAATTTTCCGCGACGGCCACTCCCGCGACTGAAAGTCGCTTTCGGCTGATTCAGGACCGCTTTTCGCAAATCACCGAGTATTTCGAGGATGCGTCGGTCGACGGCGTCACCCTGGATCTCGGCGTTTCCTCCATGCAGCTCGACGAGGCTGAGCGCGGCTTTTCGTTCATGCGCGACGGTCCCCTGGACATGCGCATGGGCGCGGGCGGTCCGACGGCCGCCGACCTGGTCAACGAACTGGATCAGGTCGAGCTGGCCCGTATCCTCTATGTCTACGGCGAGGAGCACGCCTCGCGCCGCATCGCCAGCTTCATCGTCAAGCGCCGGGCCGAGCAGCCGTTCACCCGCACCCTGGATCTGGCCGCCGTGATCGAGCGCGCCCTGGGCGGCCGCAAGGGCGCCAAGGTCCATCCCGCCACCCGCTCGTTCCAGGGGCTGCGCATCGCGGTCAACGCCGAGCTGGAGGAGCTGGAAGCGGGGCTGCTGGCCGCCGAGCGCGTGCTGAAGCCGGGCGGTCGCCTGGCGGTGGTCACCTTCCATTCGCTGGAAGACCGCATCGTGAAGAACTTCCTGGCCGAGCGCGCCGGCAAGACGCCGGGCGGGTCGCGCCATGCGCCGCCGGTCGAGAAGGGCGCCCCGGCCAGCTTCCAGCTGACCTCGTCCAAGGCGATCGCGCCGGGCGAGGCCGAGCTGGCCGTCAATCCGCGCGCCCGCTCGTCCAAGCTGCGCGCCGCCGTGCGCACGACGGCTCCGGTCTGGAGCGCCGCATGAGCCTGTCCAGCATCTTCGACCGCCGCGTGCGGGGCTTCCGGGTCGTCGAGGTCGTCTGCCTGACGATCCTGCTGGTCCTGGTGCTGGGCGTCTACATGGCCAAGACCTTCGCGGGCCGCGAGCGCGCCCAGATCGCCGAGGTCGAGCAGCAGATCGACGACGAGAAGATCCGCGTCCGCCTGCTCAAGGCCGAGGTCGCCTATCTGGAGCAGCCGCGCCGCATCGAGATGCTGGCCCAGCAGCTGGGGCTGACCCCGATCAGCCCCGAGCACGAGACCACCGAGGACGCCCTGATCGACGTGGCGCGCCACGCGCCGGTCGCCCACGCCCCGGCCTCGCCGACGGCGGCCGCGAACGACGCCGCCGCCGCCGCCGAGGCGCCCGAGGCGACCCCGGACGACTATCCATCGCCGGAACAGACCGCGGGGCAGGTCTCCGGGGAGGCGCCGCGATGAGCCTGGCCAATCTCGCTCCCGGCGGCGCGCCGCGCGCCTGGCGCTGGCTGATCGAACGGGTCTGGCGGCTGGAGCACGCCTTCGAGCGCTCGCGCGCCGCCGCGCGCCCGGAAGACGACACCCGCATTCGCATCTTCTTCGTCATGGCCATCTTCGGCCTGGCCTTCACCGTCCTGGCCCTGGGCGCGACCTGGGCGGCGGTGTTCTCCAAGGTGGGCGGCAACGGCTACCTGGCCTCGACCGACGGCGCGCGGGGCGACCTGGTGGACCGCAACGGCCAACTGCTGGCCGTCGACCTGACCCACTACGCCCTCTACATCAATCCCAAGGACGTCTGGGACGCCAAGGCCACCCGCCAGGCGCTGCACAAGGCCCTGCCGCAGGTGCCGGTCGAGCGCCTGGACAAGGCCGTGTTCTCGGACCGTCGCGGTTTCGTGGTCGGCGGCATGACCCCGGCCGAGAAGGACGCGATCTTCGACCTGGGCCTGCCCGGCGTCGAGTTCGAGGAGCAGGCCGCCCGGGTCTATCCGCTGGGCTCCAGCGCCGCCCACTTCATCGGCTTCGTCGACAAGGGCGGCAAGGGCCTGTCCGGCGCGGAGAAGGCCCTGGACAAGGACGTGCGCGAGGCCGCCGCCAAGGGGCCGGACGGCGCGATTCCGCTGTCGATCGACCTGCGCGTCCAGGCGGCGCTCGAGGACGAGGTCCGCAAGGCCGCGATCGAGTTCCAGGCCAAGGACGCCGTCGGCATCGTCACCAACGTTCATACCGGGGAGATCCTCGGCATGACCAGCTTCCCGGACTACGACCCCAACCAGCTGAACCAGGCGTCCAGCGAGCAGATGACCAACCACGCCGCGGCGACGGTCTATGAGATGGGCTCGACCTTCAAGGCGTTCACCGTGGCCATCGGCCTGGACACCGGCGCGGCCACCCCGGCCTCGACCTTCGACGCCCGCGAGCCGTTCAAGCTGGGCTACCGCACGATCCACGACTTCCACGCGGCCAAGAAGATCCTGACCCTGGTCGAGGTGTTCCAGCACTCGTCCAACATCGGCACCGCCATCCTGGCCGAGCGGATCGGCGGCGAGCGCCTGTCCCGCTACTTCACGGCCCTGGGCCTGACCAAGCCGGCCAAGACCGAGCTGCTGGAGTCGGCCCGCCCGCTGACCCCGAAGAAATGGGACGACGACGCGGTGGCCTCCACCTCGTTCGGCCACGGCATCAACGTCTCGCCGCTGGCCCTGGCCCAGGCGATGGGCGCGCTGCTGAACGGCGGCACGCTGCAGCCGCTGACCATCCACAAGATGGCCCAGGGCGTGCGCCCGGAAGGCCCGCGCGCGGTGTCGGAGGAGACCTCGCAGCAGATGCTGCGGATCATGCGCGCCAACGTCACCGGCGGCAGCGGCAAGTCGGCCAACATCCCGGGGCTGTCGGTGGGCGGCAAGACCGGCACCGGCGAGAAGTACGATCCGGCCATTCGGGGCTATAACCACCAGCGCCAGGTCTCGTCCTTCGCCGCGGTCTTCCCGACCGACGGGCCGATCGAGGCCGACCGCTACTTCGTGCTCGTGCTGCTGGACGAGCCCAAGGGCAACGCTAAAACGCACGGCTTCTCGACCGGCGGCTGGGTGTCGGCGCCGGCCGCGGGCCGCGTGATCGACCGCATCGCGCCGTTCCTGGGCGTCAAGCGCCAGAGCGACATCTTCACCGTGGCCCAGCAGCCGCAAGCCGCTCCGGAGGCGGGACTTTGAGCAAGACCCTTTCGCAGATTCTGAACCGGCCGTGCGAGGTCGATCCCGTGATCACCGGGGTCACCGCCGACAGCCGCAAGGTGCGCGAAGGCTTCCTGTTCGCGGCCCTGCCGGGCAGCAAGGTCGACGGCCGCGACTTCATCCCGGGCGCGATCGCCTCGGGCGCCGCCGCCGTGCTGGCGCCGGACGACGTGACGGGCCTGTCGGCGCCCGTGATCCACGCCGGCGACCTGCGCCGCGCCTACGCCCTGGCGGCCGGCCAGTTCTGGGGCGAGCAACCCGCCACCTGCATCGCGGTGACGGGCACCAACGGCAAGACCTCGGTCGCCGGCTTCTGCCGCCAGATCTACGCCCGCCTGGGCCGCAAGGCCGCCAGCATGGGCACCCTGGGAGTCGTCGTCAGCGAGGCGGGCAAGCCGGACGTCCAGCTGACCCCGCCGGGCCTGACCACGCCCGACGCCGCCGACGTCGCCGAGATGATGGCCAAGCTGGCTGGCATGGGCGTGACCCATCTGGCGGTCGAGGCCTCGTCGCACGGCATCGACCAGCGCCGCCTGGACGGCGTGCGCCTGGCCGCCGCCGGCTTCACCAACTTCACCCAGGACCACCTGGACTATCACGGCACCATGGGCTGCTACCGCGCGGCCAAGCTGCGGCTGTTCGAGACGTTGCTGCCGCGCGGCCGCACCGCCGTGCTGAACGCCGACAGCGACGCCTTCCCGGCCTTCGCCTCGGCCGCCGTCACCTCGGGCCAGACCATCCTGTCGGTCGGCCATGAAGGCCAGGGGCTGAAGCTCGTCGAGCGCACGCCTGTGCCGCAGGGCCAGCGCCTGAAGATCGCCGCCGGCGAGCGGGTGTTCGACATCCTGCTGCCCCTGGCCGGCGACTTCCAGGCCTCGAACGTGCTGGTCGCCGCGGGTCTGGTCCTGGCCACCGGCGAGGACCTGGACGCCACGATCGCGGCCCTGGAGCACCTGGAAGGCGCGGCCGGCCGGCTGCAGCGCGTCGGGACCGGCGCCAAGGGCGGCGAGGCCTATGTCGACTACGCCCACACCCCCGACGGCCTGGAGACGGTGCTGGCGGCCCTGCGCCCCCACACGCGCGGCAAGCTGATCGTGGTCTTCGGGGCCGGCGGCGACCGCGACCGCGGCAAGCGCCCGCTGATGGGCGAGATCGCCGCGCGCCTGGCCGACGTGGCCATCGTCACCGACGACAATCCTCGTTCCGAGGAGCCTTCCTCGATCCGCGCCGCCATCCTGGCCGCCGCCCCGGGCGCCAAGGAATACGGCGACCGCCGCGAGGCCATCCGGGCCGGCGCGGCCCTGCTGGCCGACGGCGACGTGCTGGTGGTGGCCGGCAAGGGTCACGAGCAGGGCCAACTGGTGGCCGGCGTGAACCATCCGTTCGACGACGTGACCGAGACCGCCCAGGCGCTGGAGCTGGCTCATGTCTAGCGCCCTCTGGACCGCCGACGAGATCGCCGCCGCCACCGGCGGCCAGGTGCTGGGCGAGTTCGAGGCCACGGGCGTCTCGATCGACAGCCGCAGCATCGAGCCCGGCGACCTGTTCGTGGCCCTGACCGGCGTCCGGGACGGCCACGAGTTCGTCGTCCAGACCGCCGACAAGGGCGCGGCCGGGGCGCTGATCTCCAAGCCGGTCGCGGTTCCGGCCGTGCTGGTCGAGGACACCTTCCGGGGCCTGGAGCGCCTGGGCGTAGCCGCCCGCGAACGCGCCCCCCAGACCCGCCGCGGGGCGGTGACCGGCTCGGTCGGCAAGACCAGCGTCACCCGCGCCGTCGAGGCGGGCCTGCGCCGCGCGGGCAAGGCCCACGCCTCGGTCAAGTCGTACAACAACCACATCGGCGTGCCCCTGACCCTGGCCCGGATGCCGCGCGACACCCAGCGGGCGGTGTTCGAGGTCGGCATGAACCACGCCGACGAGATCGTGCCGCTGTCGAACTTCATCCGGCCGCACGCCGTGGCGATCACCACCGTGGGCCCGGTCCACCTGGAGAACTTCGCCGACGGCGAGGAGGGCGTCGCCCGGGCCAAGGCCGAGATCTTCGCGGGCCTGGAGCCCAACGGCGTGGCGGTTCTGAACGCCGACAATCCCTGGTTCCCGCTGCTGAAGGCCGAGGCCGAGAAGGCCGGCGCCCAGGTCTGGAGCTTCGGCACGGGCGAGGGCGTGACCGCCCAGCTGACCGTGTTCGCCGCCGGCGTCCACGGCGCCCAGATCACCGCGATCGTGCATGGCGAGACGATCCACTTCCCGATCCTGCAGACCGGCGTGCATTGGGGCCTCAACAGCCTGTGCGTGCTGCTGATGCTGGAGGCCCTGGACGTCGACCGCGACACCGCCCTGGCGGCCCTGGCCGAGTTCGAACCGATCGAGGGCCGCGGCGCCGAGCGCACGATCCACGTCGCCGGCGGGACCTTCACCCTGGTGGACGAAAGCTACAACGCCAACCCGGTCTCGATGCAGGCGGCCCTGGCCACGCTGGGCGCGCGCAAGGTCGCCGGACGCCGGATCGTGGTGCTGACCGACATGCTGGAGCTGGGCCCGCAGAGCGCCCGCTTCCACGGCGACCTGGCCACGCCGATCGCCGCCGCCGACGTCGATCTGGTGTTCTGCGCCGGTCCGTTAATGAAATCTTTATGGGAAGCGCTTCCGCCGACTCGGCGGGGCGGCTACGCCGAGAACGCCGCTGAGCTCGCGCCCCAGGTCGCCTCGGCGATGCGGGCGGGGGACGTGGTGATGGTGAAGGGATCGAACGGGTCGAAAGCGGGGGTCGTAGCCTCCGCCTTGGGCGCGCTCGACCTCCAAGGACAGGGCTGATGCTGTATTTCCTCTACGATTGGCTCTCGCGCGGCGGGCATGAGCACATCCCCGTGCTCAACCTACTGAAATACCTGACCTTCCGCACCGGCATGTCGATGCTGGTGGCCTATCTCGTGGCGGTGGCCATGGGCTCGCGCTTCATCCGCTGGATGAAGGCCAAGCAGGGCAAGGGCCAGCCGATCCGCACCGACGGCATCGCCCGTCACGTCACCGAGAAGGCCGGCACGCCCACCATGGGCGGCTTCATGATCCTGGCCGGCCTGTTCGTCGGCTCGCTGCTGTTCGCCGACCTGCGCAACGTCCACGTCTGGGTGGTGCTGGGCATCACCGCCGCCTTCGGCGTGCTGGGCTTCATGGACGACTACGCCAAGGTCACCAAGCAGACGACCGCCGGCCTCTCCAGCGGCCAGAAGCTGATCGCCCAGTTCGTGGTCTCGATCCTGGCGGCCGTGGCGCTGATCCTGTTCGCGCCCAAGTCGCAGATGACCCCGGGACTGGAGACCTCGCTGGTCTTCCCGATCCTGAAGAACCTGGTGATCAATCTGGGCTGGTTCTACGTGGCCTTCGCCGCGGTCACGATCGCCGGCTTCTCCAACGCCGTGAACCTGACCGACGGCCTGGACGGCCTGGCCATCGTGCCGGTGATGTTCGCCGCCTCGACCTTCGGCCTGATCGCCTACCTGGTGGGCAACTACAAGTTCGCCGACTATCTGAACCTGCACTTCGTGCCCAGCGTCGGCGAACTGGCCGTGGTGTGCGGCGCGATCATCGGCGGGGGCATGGGCTTCCTCTGGTACAACGCCCCGCCGGCCAAGATCTTCATGGGCGACACCGGTTCCCTGGCCCTGGGCGGCGCCCTGGGCGCGATCGCCGTCTGCGCCAAGCACGAGATCGTCCTGGGCATCGTCGGCGGTCTGTTCGTCGCCGAGGCGCTGAGCGTGATGATCCAGGTCGCCTACTTCAAGAAGACCGGCAAGCGCGTCTTCCTGATGGCGCCGATCCACCACCATTTCGAGAAGCTCGGCTGGGCCGAGAGCACCGTCGTGGTCCGGTTCTGGATCGTGTCGATGATGCTCAGCTTCGTCGGCCTCGCCACCCTGAAGCTGAGATAGGAGAGGGCGCGCCATGATCCCGGTCCGCGGTTTCGAGGGCAAGACCGTCGCCGTGTTCGGCCTAGGCCGGACGGGGCTGACGGCCGCGCGCGCGCTGATCGCCGGCGGGGCCAAGGTGGCGCTGTGGGACGAGAAGCCCGCCAGCCGCGAGGCGGCCGTGGCCGAGGGCCTGAGCGTCGTCGATCTGAACACGGCCGACTGGAGCCAGTTCGCCGCCCTGATGCTGTCGCCGGGCGTGCCCCTGACCCATCCGAAGCCGCACTGGACGGTGGGCAAGGCCAAGGCCGCCGGCGTGGAAGTGCTGGGCGACATCGAGCTGTTCGCCCGCACGGTGAACGCCGCGCCCGAGCACAAGAAGCCCAAGATCGTCGCCATCACCGGCACCAACGGCAAGTCGACCACCACGGCCCTGATCGGCCACGTCTGCCGCCAGGCCGGCCGCGACACCCGCGTGGGCGGCAATATCGGCGAGGGCGTGCTGGGCCTGGAGGACATGCACGGCGGCGCGGTCTACGTGCTCGAACTCTCGTCGTATCAGCTGGACCTGACGTCCAGCCTCAAGCCCGACGCCGTCGTGCTGCTGAACATCTCGCCCGACCACCTGGACCGTCACGGCGGCATGGACGGCTACATCGCCGCCAAGCGCCGGATCTTCCTGAACCAGGGCAAGGGCGACACCGCCATCATCGGCGTCGACGATCCCTGGTGCCAGCAGATCTGCACGGAGATCACCGCCGCCAACCGCCGCACCATCTGGCCGATCAGCGCCGGCAAGGCCATGGGCCGGGGCGTCTACGCCCTGCAGGGCGTGCTGTACGACGCCACCGGCGAGCGGGTGACCGAGATGGTCGATCTTCTTCGCGCCAGAAGCTTGCCGGGCCGCCACAACTGGCAGAACGCCGCGGCCGCCTACGCCGCCGCCCGCGCCCTGGGCATCTCGCCCCAGCAGGCGGTCGACGGCCTGATGAGCTTCCCGGGTCTGGCCCACCGGATGGAGACCGTCGGCAAGATCGGCAAGGTCCGCTTCGTCAACGACAGCAAGGCCACCAACGCCGACGCCGCCCGCCAGGCGATGTCGTCCTATCCCAAGTTCTACTGGATCGCCGGCGGCGTGCCCAAGGCGGGCGGCATCGACGACCTGGTCGACCTGTTCCCGCGCGTGGCCGGCGCCTACCTGATCGGCCAGGCGGCCGAGGACTTCGGCAAGACCCTGGAAGGCAAGGCCCCGGTGCGCCAGTGCGGCGACATCGAGACCGCCGTCGCCGCCGCCTATGCCGACGCCGCGGCGAGCGGGGAGGAGGCCATCGTCCTGCTGTCGCCCGCCTGCGCTTCGTTCGACCAGTTCGCCGACTTCGAGCAGCGGGGCGACGCCTTCCGCGCGGCGGTCAACGGCCTGGGCAAGGCGCCGGCTTCGGCGAAGCGGGCTTGAGACACGCCATCGCCTTCAGGTGAAAGGTTGGGCATGCATCCCTATTGGGTCACCTTCGAGCGGATCGGTCATCCGACGCCCCTGAACCTGGGCGCGGGTGTCACGGCCTGCGACGACGGCGACGCTCGGCGGCTGATCAGGGAGGCCTTCGGTGACCTGGTCGTCGCGGATATGGCGGTCCTGGAGAACCTTGAAGGGCTGGACCAGGGCCATGTGCGCCCGAACATGGGCAATATCCTGGTTCGGGGGATCTGGTTTCCGCTCGGCTACGAAGACATCGGTTCGGACTGATCAGAGTCCTTTGGTCACACCCGTTCCAACCTCCACAACAACACTCGCTTAACCCTAAACTCCGACCCTCCGGCCATGACGTTCCAGACCACCCACGCCTTCGCCCGCACCGACCGTTCGCGGCTCGGCGTGTGGTGGTGGACGACCGATCGCTGGCTGCTGGGCGCCACCGCGATCCTGGTCACCGTGGGCGTGCTGCTGTCGTTCGCCTCCAGCCCGGCCGCCGCCGCGCGGATCGGCATCGACGACCAGTTCCACTTCGCCATCCGCCAGTGCATCTTCGGCCTGGGCGCGGCGATAATCGTGCTGTCGGTGTCGATGCTCAGCCCCAAGGGCATCCGGCGCTCGGCCTTCTTCATCTACCTCGTGGCGATCGGGGTCATGGCGGCCCTGCCGTTCATCGGCCACAGCGCCAAGGGCGCGGCCCGTTGGCTGCTGATCGGCGGCTTCACCTTCCAGCCCTCGGAATTCATGAAGCCGGCCCTGATCGTGCTGGTCTCGTGGATGTTCGCCGAGGGCCAGAAGGGCGAGGGGGTGCCCGGCGTCTCGATCGCCTTCTTCCTCTATTTCGTCGCCGTGGCCCTGCTGCTGGTCCAGCCCGACGTCGGCCAGACCGTGCTGATCACCATCGCCTTCGGGGCCGCCTTCTGGATGGCCGGGGTGCCGATCTCGTGGATCATGGGCCTGGGCGCGGTGGCCGTCGGCGGGCTGATGTCGACCTATTTCCTGTTCGACCACGTCCACGCCCGGGTGCAGAAGTTCCTCAGCCCCGACCAGGCCGACACCCACCAGATCACTCGCGCCGCCGAGGCCATCCACGCCGGCGGCCTGTTCGGGCGCGGCCCGGGCGAGGGCGTCATGAAGCGCCACGTTCCCGACCTGCACACCGACTTCATCTATTCGGTCGCCGCCGAGGAGTACGGCCTGGTGTTCTCCCTGGCCCTGATCACCCTGTTCGCCTTCATCGTGGTGCGCGGGCTCTACAAGGCCATGAAGCTTTCCGACACCTTCGAGCAGGTGGCGGCCTCGGGTCTGTTCGTGCTGGTGGGCCAGCAGGCCTTCATCAACGTGGCCGTGAACCTCAACATGATCCCCACCAAGGGCATGACCTTGCCCTTCATCTCGTACGGCGGCTCGTCGATGCTGGCCATGGGCCTGACCCTGGGCATGGCCCTGGCGTTGACGCGCAAGCGTCCGGGGGCCTATGGCGGGGCGGGAGAGTTCGATCAGGCGGGGGCCCTGGGCTGAGTCTCTCGGGAGACCTGTCTTGTCGCATTCCGCCGCGCCCATGATCCGCTCGCGTATTGGAGCCGCCCCCATGAGCAAACAAGCATGAGCAAGCTGGCTGTCGTCGCCGCCGGGGGCACCGGCGGACACCTGTTCCCCGCCCAGGCCCTGGCCGAGGCCCTGGCCGCGCGCGGCTGGCGGATCGTGCTGGCCACCGACGAGCGCGGCGCGCTGTACGCCGACAAGTTCCCCGCCGAGGAGCGCCTGGCGCTGTCGGCCGCCACCGCCAAGTCCGGCGACCCGATCGGCATGGCCAAGGCCGGCTTCGTGGTCTGGCAGGGCATGAACGAGGCCAAGGCCGCCTTCAAGCGCCTGGATCCGGCCGTGGTCGTGGGCTTCGGCGGCTATCCCGCCCTGCCGGCCCTGCTGGGCGCCCTGGCCCAGAAGCGGCCCACGGTGATCCACGAACAGAACGCGGTGCTGGGCCGCGTGAACCGCTACCTGGCCCCCAAGGTCAAGGAGGTCGCCTGCGCCTTCCCGATCCTGGAACTGGCCAAGCCGGCCGTGAAGGCCCGGGCCCACGTGGTGGGCAACCCCGTGCGGCCGCCGATCCGCGCGCTTTACGACGTGCCGTACCTGCCGCCCGAGGTGCAGCTGCGCATCCTCGTCACCGGCGGCAGCCAGGGCGCGCGCCTGCTGTCCGAACTGATCCCCGAGGCCGTCGCCAAGCTGCCCGAGGACCTGCGCTCGCGCCTGAAGGTGTTCCAGCAAGCCCGCGCCGAGAGCATGGAAGGCGCCCGCAAGACCTATCGCAACGCCATGGTCGACTGCGAGGTCGCGCCGTTCTTCCGCGACATGGCCGGCTATCTGCGCCAGGCCCACCTGGTGATCGGCCGCTCGGGCGCCTCGACCTGCACCGAACTGGCCGTGGCCGGCCGTCCGTCGATCCTGGTGCCGCTGAAGATCGCCGCCGACGACCACCAGCGCTTCAACGCCAAGCAGCTGGAAGAGGCCGGCGCCGCCGCCGTGTGCCTGGAGGACGAGTTGACCGTCGACGCCATGGCCGGCGCCCTGAACGCCCTGCTCAAGGACCCCGAGCGCCTGGGCCGCATGGCGGCGGGCGCGCGCAAGGTGGCCGTGCCGGACGCGGCCGAGAAGCTGGCGGACCTGGTGGAGAAGACGGCGCGGTAGGCCTCATCCCGCCGCCCGCGTGAACTCCATCCGCCAGTTGGTCTCCCAGGTCTTGCCGCCGTCGGTGGAGAAGGCCTGGTCCCACTTAGCCGTGTCGCCAGTCAGCTCCGACCAGCGGAAGCGCACCGTGACGGGCGTTCCCTTGTGGGTGTCGCTGCCGATGAACACCCCGGTCCCGTCCTTGAAGCCGCCGCGCACCGGCGGGTCGATGTTGGCGATGCGGGAGTCGATCCACCAGATCGACCACTGGCGCGTCTCGGCGTTGAACGCCCGGACGCCGACACCGCGATAAGTCCCGGCCGGCAGCTCCAGCAGGTTGTCGTCGACATTGCCCAGCCCGCCCATCAGGGGCCAGTTCTCGCAGGTCCCGTTGAAGTCCTGCCATTCGGTGCTGCCGACCAGCCGGTCCTTCAGCCGGTGATGCCGGACGTTCCAGCGGCCCACCAGGAAGGCCCAGTCGTCCGGGCCGCCGGTGATCCCCCGGCTGGGATCGTCGCCCGCCGGGCGGGCTTCGGCCTCGCCCGCGACCAGCAAGCTGGTGATCAGGCCTCCGGCGATCGTGGCGCGGCGGGTCTGGGACGGAAGGCTGGCTGTCATGACGATCTCTTCGGCGGTGAAGGCTCGTCACCCAGGATAGCGGTCGTCCCAGACCCGACTTGGGGGCGATTGCGAAAAACGCGGCGTCCCCGGACAGCCCTCAGGTCTTGCCCTGGGCCGGCGTGGTGTAGATCGGGCTGAGGTCGTTCCAGACCTTGTCGGCGTTGAACACCAGGCTGTCGGCCGCCCCGGCGGGCGGAGCGTCGACGAACTCGATCTCGGCCGTGGTCTTGAAGCCGTTGGGCGAGCGCGAGATCTCCGAGCCGTACATCGTCTGGACCATGTACTGCCTGTAGTCGGCGCGCTTGCGGATCACGAAGCCGGTCTTGCCCGCCTCGCGCGTCAGCTGGGCCGCGCGCAGCAGCATCATCTCCTCGACCGCCGCGTGGGTCGAGAACGCGCCCGAGAACTCGATCGAGGCGCCCTTGCCGTCGGCGGTCTTCTTGTCCTTGAAGCCGTTCGGCTTGAACCAGGCGCTCTGCTTGGAATAGGAGCGGTCCGCGCGCTCCAGCGGCGGCAGGGCCTTGGCGAAGCTCTTCGGGTCCAGGCGTCGGGCCGCGTCGGCGCGGTCGGCGTTCCTGAGCGCCTCCATCTGGGCCGAGGCCGACGGAGCCAGCGACGCCATGCCCGCCGGCGCGGGGCGCTTCAGCTTCTCGATCAGGTCGAGGGTGGCGGGCGTGGCCGGCAACCGGTCGCCCAGCGTGTCCAGCGTGGCCCGCGCGTCGTCGATCTTTCCGTCGTTCACCTGGGCCCAGGCCTCGGCCACGGTGATGAAGCCTTGCGCGCCCTTGGTCTGCTCGGTGCGCAGCCGCGTCACCATGTTGCCCATCACGTCGTTGCTCACGGGCGTCGGGGCGGGCGCGGCGGCCAGATCGGCCTTGAAGCGCGCGATGAGCGGGACCGCCGCCGCGTTGTCGCCGGCCCGGGCATAGGCCAGGGCGGCGCGCGCCACGAAAATCGGATCGCTGGTGAGGGCGGGCATGGTCATGCCGCGCGGCAGCCGCGCGCCGGCCAGCGGCGACGTCGATGACTCGGCCATCGCCGCCCAGTCGGCGGCCGCGCCGGCGTACTGACCGCCCCATTCGCGGGACCGGGCGCGGGCCGCGCGCAGGTCGGGCTCCAGCGCCGCCACCCGGGTCAGGACACGGTCCTCGTCGGGCGACCAGCGCGGATCGGCGTCGAGGATGCGCACGGCGGCCATCCCGACCTCCAGCGAGTAGGGGCGGGCGTCGGCGGCCTTGATGGCCAGGGCCGCGGCTTCGTCGAACCGGTCCTTCTTCAGCTGGGTCGCGGCCTCGAACAGCTGGGTCGAAGCGCCCAGCGACCGCGCATAGGTGGCGTCGTCGACATTGCCGGCGGCGGCGGCGTGGGTGGCCGCCAGGTCGGCCAGGCCCGCGTCCAGCTCGCCGGCCTCGATGTGGTGCAGGGCCCGGGCCTTCAGCAGGTTGACCTTGCGGGCCCAGTAGCGGTCGAGCATCGGATCGGCCAGTACCGTGTCGCAGGCCTTGACGCCGGCGGCGCCCTGTTCGGCCGGCTCCTCGCGGCTGGCCTCGGGAAGGCCCATCAGGCCGGCCGTCATGATCGCGGGCACCAGCCGGCTGAGCGTGACCCCGACGTTCTCAGGCTTGGCCAGGCCGTCGCAGCGCACCCAGTCGCTGGGCTCGCCCGCCATGACGGGTCCCGCGCCGAACGCCAGGGCGCCGGCCAACAAGAAGGATTTCAGACGCATGCACGCTTCCCCCGAAAGCGATTTGGAACTTGACCATGGGTAGCCGGATTTCTCGGGGAGCGGAACGGAGATTCAGCTGGAGATTGTGACCCCTAGCGCGACGCTTGGCGCGAGATCAGGGCTCGGCGCCGGTCGCGATCAGCGGGCGGCCGATCCTCACGGCCTCCTCGACGCTGGTCGCCACCGCCACGCCCGCATAGGGCCGCCGACCGTCGCAGACCACCTTGGCCACCGCGTCGTCGGCGCTTCCCGCCGGGATCGCCGCCGCCGGGCGCTGGTCGCCGCTGACCGGCCCCTCGCGGCCGCCGACCCGGACGCTGGAGAAGCCGGCGTGGGCGATCGTGCGGGCGTCGCAGTCGAGGATCTCGTAGCGCCAGCCGCCCCAGAAGGCTTCGCTCCCGGCCGTGAAGCCGTCCTCGGCCACCTGCAGCACGCGCAGCCTGGCCGTGCGTCCGCTCCAGGCGATCCCGCCCATGTCCACGAAGCTGGCGAAGCGGCCGACGTCGGCCAGGCGCAGGTCCAGCGGAGCCTGGGCCAGGGCGGGCGAGGCGAGGGCGGTCAGGCCGCAAGCCAGCGCGGCGACGCTTGTCCGACGAACAAAATCCACGGCTTCTGCACCAAACATCCCGTTTCACCCCGTCGCCAAATCGTCTAATCGGGCTGGATGATCCAGCGTCGACGACCCGTCCCCTTCGAACTCGGCCCCGTGCACTTCATCGGCATCGGCGGCATCGGCATGTCCGGCATCGCCGAGATCATGATCCGCATCGGCTATACCGTGCAGGGCAGCGACGCCAAGGCCAGCGCCAATACCGAGCGGCTGGAGAAGCTGGGCGCGCGCATCTTCATCGGCCACGACGCGGCCAATGTCGAAGGCGCTTCGGCCATCGTCTATTCGACGGCGGTGAAGGGCGACAATCCCGAGATGGTCGCCGGCCGCGACAAGCGCCTGCCGCTGGTGCGCCGCGCCGAGATGCTGGCCGAGCTGATGCGCCTGCAGTTCAGCGTCGCCGTCGGCGGCACCCACGGCAAGACGACCACCACCTCGATGGTCGCGGCCCTGCTGGACGCCGGTCACCTGGACCCCACCGTCGTCAACGGCGGGATCATCAACGCCTACGGCACCAACGCCAAGGTCGGCGAGGGCGACTGGATCGTGGTCGAGGCCGACGAGAGCGACGGCAGCTTCCTGAAGCTGAAGTCCACCGTGGCCATCGTCACCAACATCGACGCCGAGCACCTGGACCACTGGGGCGACTTCGACGCCGTGAAGCGCGGCTTCCAGGACTTCATCGAGAACATCCCGTTCTACGGCTTCGCGGCGGTCTGCACCGACCATCCGGAAGTCCAGGCCCTGACCTCGCGGATCGAGAACCGCCGCCTGGTCACCTACGGCACCAACCCGCAGGCCGAGGTCCGCGTTTCGGGCGTCGAGATGGGCCCCGAGGGCGCTAAGTTCGACATCACCGTCTCGCCCCTGAACGGCGAACAGGTCCGCTACGAGGGCCTGAAAATGCCGATGGCCGGTCACCACAACGTGCTCAACGCCACCGCCGCGGTGGCCGTGGCCCGCGAGCTGGGCGTGGACGCCGACGCCATCCGCGCCGGCCTGGCCGCCTTCGGCGGGGTCAAGCGCCGCTTCACCACCACGGGTGTCGCCAACGGCATCCGCATCGTCGACGACTACGGCCACCACCCGGTCGAGATCGCCGCCGTGCTGAAGGCCGCCCGCGCGGTCTCGACCGGCAAGGTCATCGCCGTGGTCCAGCCGCACCGCTTCACCCGCCTGCGCGACCTGATGACCGAGTTCAGCAGCTGCTTCAACGACGCCGACACGGTCATCGTCGCCGACGTCTACACGGCCGGCGAGCAGCCGATCGAGGGCGTCGACCGCGACCATCTGGTCGAAGGCCTCAAGAAGTTCGGCCACCGCCGGGCCCTGCCGCTGGAAAGCCCCGCCGCCCTGCCGGCCCTGATCGCCCAGGAAGCCCAGCCGGGCGACCTGGTGGTGCTGTTGGGGGCCGGCGACATCACCAGCTGGTCCTACGCCCTGCCGGGTCAGCTGGAAGCGCTGGCGAAGTGAGCTGGAAGGCTTCGCTCCCCGCCGTTCGCGGCAAGCTGCTGGTCGACGAGGCCCTGGCGCCGTTCACGTGGTTCCGGGTCGGCGGTCCGGCCGACGTGGTGTTCCTGCCGGCCGACGAGCAGGACCTGTCCGACTTCCTCAAGGCCTTGGACCCCGCTGTGCCGGTTCTGGCGATCGGCGTGGGCTCCAACCTCCTGGTCCGCGACGGCGGCGTCGAGGGCGTGGTGATCCGGCTGGGCAAGGGCTTCAATACGGTCGAGCCACTGGGCGACAACCGCATCAAGGCCGGCAGCGCCGTGCCCGACGCCATCCTGGCCCGCAAGGCGGCCGAGGCGGGGATCGCCGGGCTGGAGTTCTATGCCGGCATCCCCGGCACGGTCGGCGGCGCCACGATCATGAACGCCGGCTGCTACGGCTCGGAGACCGCCAACGTCCTGGTCTCGGCGCGGGTCATGGACCGCCAGGGCCAAGTGCGTGAATTGAGCGCCGACGACCTGCACTTCACCTACCGCCACAGCGCCTTGCAGGACGGCGAAACCGTCATCGTGCTGGACGCGGTGTTCGAGGGCCTGCCCGACGACCCCGCCGCCATCAAGGCCCGCATGGCCGAGATCACAAGCCGCCGCGAGACCACCCAGCCGATCCGCGAGAAGACCGGCGGCTCGACCTTCAAGAACCCGCCCGGCCATTCGTCGTGGAAACTGGTCGATGAGGCCGGCTGGCGCGGCAAGCCGTATGGCGGGGCGATGTTCAGCCCGCTGCACAGCAACTTCCTGATCAACACCGGCGAGGCCACCGCCGCCGACCTGGAAGGCCTGGGCGACACCGTCCGCGCCGACGTCTTGGCCAAGACCGGCGTCCAGCTGGACTGGGAGATCAAGCGGATCGGGCGCCCCGCCTAGGGCAGCGCCAAAGGTTACCGATAGTTCATCCGGTTGTTGCCTATCCGCTGGCGACAGCGGTGCTATGAAACCCCCAAATCGAGGGAGATTTCATGCGCCTGTTCCGCACTCTGCTGACCGCCGCCGCCGCGACCGCCCTGATGGCCGGCGCCGCCCACGCCCAGGACGTCAAGACCGCCGAGGCCCTGCGCGACAAGGCCCTGCTGGACCGCACGGCCTGGAACGTCACCGAGGACCTGACCACCAGCATCGGCCCGCGCATCGTCGGCTCGCCGGCCATGGCCCGCGCCAAGGACTGGGGCGTGGCCAAGCTGAAGGCCCTGGGCTTCACCAACGTCAAGGTCGAGGAATTCGCCAAGCCGTCGTGGACGCGCGGCGAGGAAAGCGCCGAACTGGTCGCTCCCTATCCGATGAAGCTGAACATCGTCGGCCTGGGCCGCACCGTGCCGACCGGCCCGAACGGCATCGAGGCCGAGGTGGCGCTGTTCAAGACCTACGCCGAGATGATGGCCGCGCCCGAGGGCTCGCTGAAGGGCAAGATCGTGGTGATCACCCAGCCGATGGTCCGCGCCCAGGACGGCGCCGGCTACGGCGTGGCCGGCATCTCGCGCCGCGCCGGCCCGGTCGAGGCCGCCAAGCGCGGCGCGGCCGCCCTGCTGATCCGCTCGGTCTCGACCTCGGACTCCACCGTGCCGCACACCGGCGTCACCGCCTTCGGCGACGGCGTGGTCTCGATCCCCTCGGCCGCCATGGGCGTGCCGGAGGCCGAGCAGCTGGAGCGTCTGGCCGCCAAGGGCCCGCTGCGCATCAAGCTGAAGCTGGCTTCGACCGTCGATCCGGCCGATGTCGCCTGGAACATCTCGGGCGAGATCAAGGGTTCGGAAAAGCCTGACGAAGTCATCGTCATCGGCGGCCACCTGGACAGCTGGGACGTCGGCACCGGCGCCCTGGACGACGCCACCGGCGTGGCCATCACCACGGCCGCCGCCAAGCTGATCGGCGACCTGCCCAAGCATCCCAAGCGGACCATCCGCGTGGTGATGTTCGGCTCGGAAGAGAGCGGCGGCTCGTCGGAAGCCTATGTGGCGGCCCACAAGGACGAGCTGCCCAAGATCGTGCTGGCGGGCGAAAGCGACACCGGCGCCGACCGCATCTACTCGCTCAAGCTGCCCGTAGGCGCCCAGAAGCACGCCATCGCCACGGTCGCGGGCAACGTTCTGGCCCCGCTCAAGATCTATGTGAACCGCGACCCGTCGGCCCACGGCGGTTCGGACATCGAGGGCCTGGAAGAAGCCGGCGTGCCGTCGATCGAGCTGGAGCAGGACGCCAGCCGCTACTTCGACTACCACCACACGATGGACGACACGCTCAACAAGGTCCGTCCGGACGAACTGGCGCAGAACGTCGCGGCCTGGGCCAGCTTCATCTACCTGGTGGCCGACAGCGACATCGACTTCCGGGCGCTGAAGGCGGCGGCTCCGGCCGCGCCGGCGGGGCACTAGCGAGACGACCGGGGACACGCCCTTGCGGCGTGTCCCCAAGCCCTGCACCGAACTTCCGAAGCGGCTCCCTCACGTCTCGATGCGTCCTCGCTAGCCAGGACGCATGACCCTGCCTCTCGCGAACCGCCACATCGCCGTCCTCCTCGGCGGCCCCTCCGCCGAGCGCGAGGTCAGCCTCGTCACCGGCGCGCTCTGCGCCGAGGCCCTGGAGCGCCTGGGCGCGCGGGTCGCCCGCGTCGATCCCGGCCCCGACATCGCCCAGGTTCTCGCCCGCCTGAAACCCGACGTCGTCTTCAACGCCCTGCACGGGCGCTGGGGCGAGGACGGCTGCGTGCAGGGCGTGCTGGAGACCCTGAGCCTGGCCTACACCCACTCCGGCGTCCTGGCTTCGGCCCTGGCCATGGACAAGGCCAAGAGCAAGGCCGTGCTGGCGGCGGCGGGGATCCCGGTCCCGGGCGGCGGCCTGTTCGACCGCCACGATGTCGCGCGCGACCATGTGATGCAGCCGCCCTATGTGGTGAAGCCCAACGCCGAGGGCTCGTCGGTCGGGGTGTTCATCGTCCGCGAAGGGGCCAACGGCCCGCCGCGCGAATTGGCCGCGCCGGACTGGGCGTTCGGCGACCGGGTGATGGTCGAGCCCTTCGTCCCGGGCCTGGAGCTGGCCGTCGCGGTGATTGGTGAGTCAAAGGGTCCCAGGGCCTTGGCGGCGACCGAAATCCGCTCGTCCACAGGTTTCTATGACTACGCGGCCAAGTACGCAGAAGGCGGTTCGGTCCACGTGCTTCCGGCCCCGATTCCCAACGCCGTAAGGGATCGGGCCATGCGCCTGGCCGAGCTTGGCCATACAAGTCTTGGTTGCCGAGGTGTGACCCGATGCGACTTCCGTTATGACGACATTAACGACCTTCTGGTCCTTTTAGAGGTCAATACGCAGCCTGGCATGACACCCACTTCGCTCGTCCCCGAGCAGGCGGACCACACCGGCGTTTCGTTTGATCGTTTAGTGTTCTGGATCGTGGAGGACGCTTATGCCCGCGTCAGTGCGGGGGGGATCGCGTAAGCCAACGCGCCCCCGGGCCGAAGCGCCCGCAAGTCCGAAGGCCCGCCCGGCCGCGCGCAACGCCGCGCCGCCGGCCGGCAAGCTGCAAGCCGCGCGTGGAGGCGTGGGCGTCTCGCCGCGCCTGGCCCTGACCGTGGCCGGCGGCGCCTTGGCCGTCGCCGTTGTCGCCACCCTGGCCACCGGCCATCGCCTGGAGCACCTGGGCCAGGCCTTCGTGCGCGGCGTCGACGGCGAGTTCGCCGACCTGGGCTTCAAGCTGAAGACCGTGCACATCGAAGGCGCCTCGCCGATGGCGAAGGCTGACATCCTGAACGCCACGGCCCTCTACCAGGACCAGCCGACCCTGGGCCTGGACCTCAACGACCTGCGCACGCGGGTCGAGGCGGTGGGCTGGGTCAAGTCCGCCAAGGTGGTGCGCCTGCTGCCCGACACCGTGTTCATCTCCGTCGAGGAGCGCCCGGCCCTGGCCGTCTGGCAGCACTCCGGCGCGATGCGCGTGATCGACGGCGAGGGCCGGATCATCCGCGAGGCCGACGCCGCGCGCTTCCCGCAGCTGCCGCTGGTGGTGGGGCAGGGCGCCGACCAGGCCGCCGGCGCCATCCTGCCGGCCGTCAACGCCCGGCCGCGCCTGCGCGACCGCCTGGAGGCCCTGGTGCGGGTCGACGACCGTCGTTGGGACCTTCGTTTGAAAGATGGTTCGCTGATCCAGCTTCCGGCCATTGACGAAGAGTCCGCGCTGATTCAATTGGATCAGCTCGATCAACGACAACGAATCCTCGATCTCGGTTTCGCGCGCATCGATCTGCGCGATCCCGAAATGGTGGCCGTGAGGCCTCGCGACGCGGTGCTGCCCGGGCAGCCCGTGGCCGGCGGGGCCTGATCATGAACTTGTGTGTGAGGTGACTGTAGCGATGTCGCGACTGGATGACCGGAAACAAGCCAGGGAAGGCTTGAAGGCGACGCTCGTGCGTCAGCCCGCGGTCGCGGCCGTCGACCTGGGCGCGTCCAAGGTCACCTGCTTCATCATGAAGGCCGACGGGGTCCATCGCGACAACCGCACCCTGACCACGGCCGGCGTCGGCTATGTGCAGTCGCGCGGCGTGCGCGGCGGGGCGATCGTCAATCTGGACGAGGCGGCGCAAGCCATCGCCCAGGCCGTCGAGCGGGCCGAGACCGTGGCCGGCGTCAACGTCCAGGGCGTCAGCGTCTGCACCGCCGGCGGCCAGCTGGCCAGCCACCGCGTGCACACCCAGGTGTCGCTGGGCGCCCGGCCGATCGGCGACGCCGATCTGTCGCGCGCCATCGCCTCGGCCCTGGCCCAGGTCCGCATCCCGGGCCGCAAGCCGATCCACCTGCTGCCGATCGCCTGGTCGGTGGACGGGCAGCGCGGCATCCGCGACCCGCGCGCCATGTTCGGCCGCGCGCTCGGTCTCGAGCTGCTGGTCGTTTCGGTCAACGAGAACATCTTCCACACCCTGGCCCACTGCGTGGAACGCGCCCACCTCAGCTTCGAGGGCGTGGTCGCCGCGCCCTTCGCCTCGGCCCTGGCGGCCCTGGAAGAGGACGAGATGGACCTGGGCGCCGTCTGCATCGACATGGGCGGCGGCTCGACCTCGGTGGCCGTGTTCAACAACGGCGCCCTGTGCCACGTCGACAGCCTGGCCGTCGGCGGTGGTCACGTCACCCAGGACATCGCCCGCGGCCTGCAGACCTCGGTCGCCGGCGCCGAGCGCATCAAGACCCTGCACGGCAGCGCCATCGCCTCGGCCAACGAGGACCGCGAGATGATCGAGGCCCCGCCGCGCGGCGACGATCCGGGCGCGGGCCCGGTTATCGCGCCCCGCAGCCTGCTGAAGGGCATCATCCAGCCGCGCGTCGAGGAGACGCTGGAGCTGCTGCGCGAGCGCCTGAAGGCCTCGGGCGCGCCGGTCGAACCGGGCGCGGGCATCGTCCTGACCGGCGGCGCCAGCCAGCTGGCCGGCGTGCGCGAAGTGGCCGTGCGCGTCTTCGACCGCCCCGTCCGCCTGGGTCGTCCGCGCCGGGTGCCGCACCTGGCCGACGCCGCTTCCGGCCCGGCCTTCTGCGCCGCCGCCGGCGTCCTGCACCGCACGGCCTTCGGTCCGCGCGAGGTGGTCTCGCCCAAGGCCCTGGCCGGGGCGGCGATCCGCAAGCGCCCGCTGGACCCCAACGCCAGCCCAGTCGCCCGGGCCGCGGCGTGGCTGCGCGACAATCTCTGAGCAATATCGTGGGACGTCGTCCCACATCCGGAAAGCCTGACCGCAAGCTTCGCTGAGTCGCGCCCGCCGAAGCGCGACCGCGAAATCGCGCGCGGCGCGAAATTTTTTCGTCTTGGTGAAGCTGGCCTTCAGCAATGGCCAAGTCTTAACAGAACTTAAGCCTGTTCGTTTACGATCTAGTGTCGGAAACACCTGACAGCCTAGTTTTCGAGGCTCTGAAAACGGGGTTTTCCAAGGCTTTTTCGGTCAGCGGCGTTCCGCCGCACGGGGCTTTTGGCTAGGTTCGGGAACCTTCGGAATCCCCAGTGATTCCTTTGGATAACTGGATTTTTCCAGCCTGTTTGGGGTCGACCGAGGCCCGACTCACTTTATGGAGTTAACCACCGATTAAGGTTGGTGGTTGTTCTGTTAACCCGATCGTCGAGATGACTCCCGGCGGTTGATCCGCTCGGTAGTTGACGAATTCGGCGTTTAGGACGCGAGGGTCCCATGGCTATTTCTCTTTCCGCGCCGCGTACCACTGAACTGAAGCCGCGTATCGTGGTGTTCGGCGTCGGTGGGGCCGGTGGCAATGCTGTCAACAACATGATCGAGGCCGGCCTCGAGGGTGTTGAGTTCGTGGTGGCCAACACCGACGCGCAGCAGCTCCAGTTCGCCAAGACCGACCGTCGCATCCAGCTGGGCGTGCAGGTCACGCAAGGCCTCGGCGCCGGCGCGCACCCCGAAGTGGGCATGAGCGCCGCCGAGGAGAGCTTCCCGGAGATCGGCGAGCACCTGGACGGCGCGCACATGGTGTTCATCACCGCCGGCATGGGCGGCGGCACCGGCACCGGCGCGGCCCCGATCATCGCCAAGTGCGCCCGCGAGCGCGGCATCCTGACCGTCGGCGTGGTCACCAAGCCCTTCCACTTCGAAGGCCGCCACCGCATGCGTCTGGCCGACGCCGGCATCGGTGAGCTGCAACGCTATGTCGACACCCTGATCGTCATCCCGAACCAGAACCTGTTCCGCGTCGCCAACGAGCGCACGACCTTCGCCGAAGCCTTCGGCATGGCCGACCAGGTGCTGCACTCGGGCGTCCGTTCGATCACCGACCTGATGGTCCTTCCGGGCCTGATCAACCTCGACTTCGCCGACGTCCGCACGGTCATGACCGAGATGGGCAAGGCGATGATGGGCACCGGCGAAGGCACCGGCGAAGATCGCGCCCTGATGGCCGCCCAGAACGCCATCGCCAACCCGCTGCTGGACGAAGTCTCGCTGAAGGGCGCCAAGGCCGTGCTGGTCAACGTGACCGGCGGCATGGACATGACCCTGCTGGAAGTCGACGAGGCCGCCAACGCGATCTCGGACCAGGTCGATCCGGAAGCCAACATCATCTTCGGCGCCGCCTTCGACCCGTCGCTGGACGGCGTGATCCGCGTGTCGGTGGTCGCCACCGGCATGGACGGCGCCTCGATCGCCCAGATCGAGCCCAAGCCCGTCGCCCGCAACACCACGGCCCAGCCGCTGATCGCCGAAACCCGCCCGGCCGCGCCGCAGGCCGCTCCGGCGCCCGCCCCGACCGTGGCCGAGACCGGCCGCCCGGGCATGCGCTACGAGCCGCGCCCGATCGAGCGTCCCGCCGCGGCCCCGGTCGCCTCGTACGCGCCGGAACCGGTCTATGAGGAACCCGCTCCGATCGTCGAAGCCCAGGAAGACCTGCACTTCGAAGAACCGGTGATGGAAGAGCCCCGCGTGACCGCCCCGGCGCCGCGCGTGACCCGCATCGTCGACCCGCTGGTCGCGGACACCGCCGAGGTCGAGGAAGAGCCGCTGTACAGCGAAACCTACGAAGACCGCCGGGCCCAGAAGTCGGGCGGCTGGATGAGCCTGTTCGGCGGCGGTCGCCAGCAGCGCTACGAGCAGCAGCCGGCCCAACAGCAGCAGCCGCAACGCGGCTCGGCCCGCCCGCAGCTGCAGCCGCTGGAGCAGCCGACCACGGACGAAGGCGAGGATCTGGAGATCCCGTCGTTCCTGCGCCGCCTGGCCAACTGAAAAGCGCGATAAGTTTTGTAGCGTACCAGTAAGCGTAACCGAGACCCCCGGGGCGAGAGCTCCGGGGGTTTTGCTTTGCTGTGGTCGCCGGGGACAGGCGCAGGCGCCCGTCCCCGGCCAACCGCCCTAGTGGGTCTTGGCGGCCGCGTCGGCGGCGGCGTCGGTCTTGCGTTCCGCGGCGCCCACGGCGTCGGCCGTGTTGTCGGCGGCCCTGTCCGCGGCCGCCGCGGTCTTGTCGGCGGCGTTGTCGGTCGCGGCGGCGGTGTTGGCGGCCGCCGCATTGGCGTTGGCGGCGGTGTCCTGGGCGGCCGAGGCGGTGGCGGCGCCGGCCTGATCGGCGGCTGCGGCCGCGTGGTCCTCGGTCTTCTGCGAGCAGGCGATCAGCGACAGGCTGGCGATCGAGGCCGAGATCAAAAGGGCGATGCGCATGGAATTCTCCGACAGGAGGACATGATCGTCCTCGCGGGCTCCAACGTTCGCCTGGGCTGAAAGCTCCGGTCGAACGCTCGCGGGTGGTTGCAAAGGGGCAATCGCGCTACTTCTGGCAGGATATGCCAAGAACCTTGAAGACTGGGTCACGATGAACCTCACCCGCGCCGATCGGAAGATCCTGGAGATCCTCCAGCAGGACAGCTCGGTCACGAATGTCGAACTGGCCGAGCGCGTCGGCCTGTCGCCCAGCCCCTGCCTGCGGCGGGTCAAGCAGCTGGAGGCTTCCGGCCTGATCTCCGGCTATGTCGCCCTGCTGGACCGGCGCAAGGCGCGGCTGGACCTGCTGGCCTATGTGGAGGTCCAGGTCGACCGCCACAGCGAGACCGCCGCCGAGGCCTTCGCCGAGGCCGTGCGCCGCGAGCCGATGGTGGTGGGCTGCCACGCCATGACCGGCGGCTACGACTACCTGCTGCGCGTTGTGGCGCCGAACCTGGACGCCTACGCCGAGTTCACGATGAAGCGCCTGCTGAAGATGCCGGCGGTCAAGGACATCCGATCGTCCTTCGTGCTGGAGACGATCAAGGACGCGACGGCCCTGCCGCTGGACTATCTGGAGTAGGTGAGTGGCCTTGGCGTGGGATCACACCCACTTGCCCCCACCTGACCGCGTCGCGGTCTGTCCGCCCCCATAGGGGGCGGAGGACGCGCGCTCATACCCTCTTCCCCCTGTGGGGGAAGACGACCGCGAAGCGGTCCGCAGGGGGCAAGTGCTCGCAAAGAGTTGTTCTGCCATATAGGGTCGAAATCTAGAATTTTCCTGGCATAAAATGACCTTTTATGGATAGTTCAGGGTCATCATCGCCACACTTCGTCATCGCCGAAGCCCTATCCTGCCGCGGTACCCCTCTCGGAGCGCGGCGCATGCTAGTTGTCGATCAAAAGTCCCTGTCGCCCGCCGTGGTCTCGCCCGTGCGTCCCGCCCTGGAAGGCGTCAGCGCTTACAAGGCCGGCATGACCCTGGCCGAGGCCGGTCGCCTGGCCGGTCGCGAGGACCTGTCCAAGCTGGCCAGCAACGAGAACCTGCTGGGCTGCAGCCCCAAGGTCGCCGAGGCCGTGCAGGCCGCCCTGGCCAGCCCCGAGATCTATCCGGACCCCTATTGCGAGACCCTGCGCGCCGCGATCGGCGAGCGGCTGGCGGTCGATCCGGCGCGGATCGTCATGACCCCGGGCTCGGAAGCCCTGATCGACTACCTGTTCCGCGCCGTCCTGCACCCGGGCGACAGCGTCCTGCTCAGCTCGCCAACCTTCCCGGCCTACGCGATCTTCGGCGGCTGCGCCGAGGCGGTCTTCATCGACGTGCCGCGTCTGCCGAACTTCGACCTCGACGTCGAGGCCTTCAAGGTCGAGGCCGCCAAGGGCCCCAAGCTGCTGGTCCTGTGCACCCCCAACAACCCGACAGGCAACGTCATGACCGGCGTCGACATGGCCGAGATCCTGGCCGTGACGCCGCACTCGACCGTGGTCTTCGTCGACGAGGCCTATCGCGAATATCACCAGGCGTTCGACACCCTGGCGCTGTTGAAGGCCTGGGGCGGGACCTGGGTTTCGGGCCGCACCTTCTCCAAGGCCTACGGCCTGGCCGGCATGCGGGTGGGCTACGGGATCTGCTCGTCGGCCGAGCTGACCGGCTATCTGGACCGCATCCGCCCGCCGTTCAACGTCACCGCCATCAGCCAGGCCGCCGCCTTGGCCGCCTGGGAGGACACCGAGCACCTGGAACGCACCGTCGCCCTGACCATCGCCGAGCGCGGCCGGGTCGAGGCCGTCCTGGACGCCAGGGGCGTGGAGCGCACCCAGAGCGCCGCAAACTTCGTCTTCCTGCGCAGCCCGGCGGGCGCCGAAGCGACCGCCGCGCGTTTGTTGCGGGAAGGGCTTATCGTCCGTCCCACGCCCGTGCCCGGCGGCTGGGTGCGGATCACCATCGGCCGTCCCGCCGACAACGACCGCCTGATCGCCGCCCTGCCGGCCGCTCTCGCTCTCTGATCTTCGGAGCCACGTCCATGAGCATCTCCCCCGAAAACCCCCTGGGCCTCGACGGCTTCGCCTTTGTCGAGTTCACCAGCCCCGAGCCGGCCGCCATGAAGGCGCTGTTCGAGCAGCTGGGCTTCGTCGCCGCCTCGACCCATCCGACCAAGGCCGTGACCCGCTACAAGCAGGGCCGCATCAACCTGCTGGTCAATGACGAGGCGACCGGCCAGGTCGCCGCGTTCCGCGCCGCCCACGGCCCCTCGGCCAACGGCATGGCCTTCACCGTCGAGAACGTCGAGCAGGCCTATGCCGAGGCCCTGAAGCGCGGCGCCGTGGCGGCCGACGCCGCTCCGACCGTGCTGGGCGAGGGCGCCCGGGTGCTGGAAGGCATCGGCGGCTCGATGCTGTACCTGGTGGCCGGTCCCGAAGCGGTCTTCTCGACCTGGACCCCCGTCCCCGGCGCCGCCGAGGCCGAAGCCGCCAACAATGTCGGCCTCGACCTGCTCGACCACCTGACCCACAACGTCAAGCGCGGCCAGATGCGCACCTGGTCGACCTTCTATCGCGACGTCTTCGGCTTCGAGGAGCAGAAGTATTTCGACATCAAGGGCCAGGCGACCGGCCTGTTCAGCCAGGCGATGATCGCGCCCGACAAGGCCATCCGCATCCCGCTGAACGAGAGCCAGGACGACAAGAGCCAGATCGAGGAGTTCATCCGCCAGTACAACGGCGAGGGCATCCAGCACCTGGCCCTGACCACCGAGGACATCTACGACACCGTCGAGCGTCTGCGGGCCCGGGGCGTCAAGCTGCAGGATACGATCGAGACCTATTACGAGCTGGTCGACAAGCGCGTGCCCGGCCACGGCGAGGACACCGAGCGCCTGAAGAAGAACCGCATCCTGCTGGACGGAAACGTCGGCGAGGAAGGCCTGCTGCTGCAGATCTTCACCGAGAACCTGTTCGGCCCGATCTTCTTCGAGATCATCCAACGCAAGGGCAACCAGGGCTTCGGCAACGGCAACTTCCAGGCCCTGTTCGAGAGCATCGAGCTGGACCAGATCCGCCGCGGCGTGATCACGGTCGAGGCTTAGGGGCTCCCGAATTCCCCTTCCGTGTCATCCCGGCCGAAGCGTAGCGTAGGGCCGGGACCGGGGGGCTGACACGGTGCGGTTCGCCTGGGTCCCGGACAGCCTCTGCGAGGCTTCCGGGATGGCAACGATGAATGATGGCCAGAGGGTCACGGAAACGCTCATGGACCTCCAGTACCAACCCGGCTTCGGCAACCACTTCAGCACCGAGGCCGTCCCCGGCGCCCTGCCGGTGGGCCAGAACTCGCCGCAGAAGCCGCCGTTCGGCCTCTATGCCGAGCAGCTGTCGGGCACGGCCTTCACCGCCCCGCGCCACGAGAACCGCCGGTCCTGGCTGTACCGCCTGCGGCCCAGCGCCGGGCATGGGCCCTACGCGCCCTACGCCCAGGATCGGCTGAAGAGCGGCCCGTTCGACGCCGCCGCGCCCACGCCCAATCGCCTGCGCTGGGACCCGATGGACGTCCCGGCCGAACCGACCGACTTCGTCGACGGCCTGGTCACGATCGGCGGCAATGGCGACGTGGCGACCCAGGCCGGCATGGCCGCGCACCTGTACCTGGCCAACCGCTCGATGATCGACCGGGTGTTCCAGAACGCCGACGGCGAGCTTCTGATCGTGCCCCAGCAGGGCGACCTACACCTGGTCACCGAGTTCGGGCGGCTGGACGTCGCGCCCGGCGAGATCGCGGTGATCCCCCGCGGCGTGCGCTTTCGGGTCGAGATCGCCGGCCCGGTGCGCGGCTATGTCTGCGAAAGCTACGGCGCGGCCTTCCGCCTGCCGGACCTGGGGCCGATCGGCTCGAACGGCCTGGCCAACAGCCGCGACTTCCTCAGCCCCGTCGCCGCCTTCGAGGACATCGAGAACCCCACCCAGGTGATCCAGAAGTTCCAGGGCGGCCTGTGGATGGGAACCTGGGACCACAGCCCGCTGGACGTGGTGGCCTGGCACGGGAATCTCGCGCCCTACAAGTACGACCTGGCGCGGTTCAACACGATCAACACGGTCAGCTTCGACCACCCCGACCCGTCGATCTTCACCGTCCTGACAGCGCCCAGCGAGGTCCCGGGCACGGCCAATGTGGACTTCGTGATCTTCCCGCCGCGCTGGATGGTGGCCGAGCACACCTTCCGCCCGCCCTGGTTCCACCGCAACGTGATGAGCGAGTTCATGGGGCTGGTCACCGGCGCCTATGACGCCAAGGCTGGCGGCTTCTCGCCGGGCGGGGCCAGCCTGCACAACGCCATGAGCGACCACGGCCCCGACGTGGCCAGCCACAAGGGCGCGAGCGAGGCCGAGCTGAAGCCTCACAAGATCGACGGGACCATGGCCTTCATGTTCGAGAGCCGCTGGGTGATCCGCCCCACGAAATACGCTCTGGAGACTTCCGCGCTTCAGGCCGACTATGACGCGTGCTGGACGGGCTTCCCGAAAGCCCGGCTGCCCTAGAACAACGAAGCAAGAGGAAGCGCCCATGAAGCTCGCGTCTCTGAAGGGCGGCCGCGACGGCCGGCTGGTGGTGGTCTCCAACGACCTGGCCTGGTTCACCGACGCCGGAACGATCGCCCCGACCCTGCAGGCGGCCCTGGACGACTGGGAGCGCTGCGGACCGATGCTCGAAGCCCTGGCCAAGAGCGTCGAGGACGGCGGCGTGCCGCTGGAACGCTTCCACGAGCATGACGCCGCCAGCCCGCTGCCACGCGCCTACCAATGGGTCGACGGCAGCGCTTATGTGAACCACGTCCAGCTGGTGCGGCAGGCGCGGGGCGCCGAGATGCCCGAGAGCTTCTGGACCGATCCGCTGATGTACCAGGGCGCCTCGGACGGCTTCCTGGGCCCGCGCGACACCATCCCGCTGGCCAACTCCGCCTGGGGCTGCGACCTGGAAGGCGAGATCGCCGTGATCGTCGGCGACGTGCCGCTGGGCTCGACCCGCGAGGAGGCCCTGGACGCCATCCAGCTGGTCATGCTGTGCAACGACGTCTCCTTGCGCGCCCTGATCCCGGCCGAACTGGCCAAGGGCTTCGGCTTCGTGCAGTCCAAGCCCGCCAGCGCCTTCTCGCCGGTCGCCGTCTCGGTCGCCGCCCTGGGCGAGGCCTGGAAGGACGGCAAGCTGCACGGCGCGTTGCTGGTCACCCTGAACGGCAAGGACTTCGGCAAGGCCGACGCCGGCGTCGACATGACCTTCGATTTCGGGACCCTGGTGGCCCACGCCGCCAAGACCCGCGCCCTGGCCGCCGGCACGATCGTCGGCTCGGGCACGGTCAGCAATCGCGACGCCGACGGCGGTCCGGGCAAGCCGGTGGCCGAGGGCGGCGTCGGCTATTCGTGCCTGGCCGAGGTCCGCACGGTCGAGACCATCCAGACCGGCCATCCCAAGACGCCGTTCCTGTTGGGCGACGACACGGTTCGTATCGAGATGCATGACGCCAAGGGCCACAGCATCTTCGGCGCCATCGAGCAGACGGTCGAGCGCATTTGAACCAGGAGGCCGCGCCGGAAGCCGCTCCGGAAGCGGCCGCTGTCGGTCGGGTCTGGACGACGCCCGCGGGCGTGAAGCTGGGCCCGCTGGACCAGATTGCCGACCCCGGGGCGCGGAACTACGTGCTGCAGATCGGCGACAAGCGCTTCCACGGCTTCGTGGTGCGCCGGGGCGGGGAGGCGTTCGGCTATGTCGACCGCTGCCCGCACGCCGGCCTGCCTCTGGCCCAGGTGCTGGACCGCTACCTGACCGAGGACGGGACGCTGATCGCCTGCTCCTGGCACGGGGCCCTGTTCCAGCCCGACACCGGCGCCTGCGTCGGCGGACCCTGCGTCGGGGCGCGGCTGTCGCCCTGGCCGGTGCGTGTGGAAGAGGGGCGGATCGTCACGGCCTAGGGTCTGCACGGAACCTGCACGGCCTTTTCCCGTCCCCTGGAACCCTCGGCCACGATCGCGCGATCCCGCGGCCCTAGACCTGTCGGGGCAGAGCAGGGAGCCCGACGATGCCTTTCGAGCAGATGCAGGTGCGCGACTATGCCGTGGTGATCCACGCCGGCAACGACGAATGGACCTGGCAGGTGATGGATTTCGACGCTCGTGTCGCGGCCCAGGGCGGCGCGCCGGATCGCGAGAGCGCCTGGCGCAGCGGCATGTTCGCGGCCGAGGCCGTGGGCGCGTTCGCGCGGATCGGCCGGCGCGCTTAGGTTTCGCGCAAAAGCCAGGTCCAGGCAAAAGAAAGGCCGCCTTCTACAGGAGAAGAAGACGGCCGGAAGTCGCATAGGAGGAAACGCCCAGAAGGGCTGACACCTCTATAGCGCAACATTCTGTTCGTGACAACGTTGTCATGGAATTTTTTCCGGCGACGCTGAAAACCTTTATTTCCTTGGGGCGGCGGCCTTGGCGACGGCCGGGCGCCTCGCCAAGTTGGAGGGGATCCAGAAGGAGCCGCCCTGTTGAGTTTGACCCTTCGCCCCGCCGTCCCCGAGGACCTGCCCGCCCTGCGCGACCTGATGAACGCCTCGATCGGCGAACTGCTCAAGCCCTTCCTCGGTCCCGACGAGGTGGCGGCCTCGTTCGACATCATGGGACTGGACAGCCAGTTGATCACCGACGGGACCTATTTCGTGGTCGAGGACGACGGGGCCCTGGCCGGCTGCGGCGGCTGGAGCCGGCGGGCGACGCTGTTCGGCGGCGACCACTCGGCCGGGCGCGACGCCGCCCTGCTGGACCCGGCCCGCGATCCGGCCCGGGTGCGGGCGATGTACACCCATCCCGACCATGTGCGGAAAGGCGTGGGGCGGTTGATCCTGGACGCCTGCGAAGCCGCGGCGGCGGGGGAGGGGTTCACGCGCTGCGAACTGGCCGGGACGATGGCGGGCGAGCCGCTGTACCGGGCCTGCGGCTACCACCAGATCGAGCGCTTCACGGCGCCGACGTCGAGCGGGGTCGAGGTGCCGCTGGTGCGGATGGGCAAGGCGCTGCCGACCCGCATTCCCCAATAGGCGCCCCAATAGAAAAGGGCGGGTCCGAGGACCCGCCCTTCCTAAGCTACTGACGCTACTAAACTCGGGCTTGGTCCGATTAACGGAACAGGCTGAGGATCGAGCCGGTCGACTGGTTGGCGATCGAGAGCGCCTGGATGCCCAGCTGCTGCTTGGTTTGCAGCGACTGGAGCTTGGCGCTTTCCTTGGCCAGGTCGGCGTCGACCAGGTTGCCCACGCCCGCGTCCAGGCTGTCTTGCAGCTTGCCGACGAAGGTCAGGTGGGTGTCCAGGCCGGTCGAGCTGGTGCCCAGCGAAGCCAGCTTGTTGGTGGCGGTGCCGATGGCCTTGCCGACGGTGTCGATCATCGTCTTGGCCGCGGCCGCCGACGTGAAGGTCGACGTCGTGGTCATGCCAATGCCCTTCAGCGACAGGGTCTTGGAGCTGACCGTGAACTGCGAGCCGTCCGAGTTGGCCAGGAAGGCCAGCTTCTGGGTCGAGCCGTCGGCGATCGACACGCCGTTGAACTTGGCGTTGGTGACAGCCTTGGTGATCTGGTCACGCAGGCTTTCGAAGTCCGACTTCAGGGCGTTGAACGA
>NZ_JBFTKU010000023.1:0-88340 GCF_056665975.1 Caulobacter sp. 05T431
CCACCTCGACGCGGGAAAGGGCGCATGGCCAGCGACCGATGCGGCGGCGGGGGCGATCKAGCGGGAAGCTCTGTCGGATCCGGTCCGCGTTCGGTAGGGGCCGGAACAACCTCATGTCTCTGGTGCCGGTCGGGCGTGGTCCACAGATACGACGTGACGTGAGGGTCGATCGAGCAGCAGGCGGGCGGTGACATGCTCGCGGTCCGGGACTGGAGATCGTTGATCCAGCCCGCCCGTCGGAGGCTTCAAGGGGGCGAGGTTCGAACAGGGCTCAGCGCCGCCGCGCTTCCGGATAACGACCGCGCGGAGCGATCGGGCTTCGTCGAAACGGTATTCTCTAATTTCTTCCGGACGATGTCCGGCGCTCCGCGGCCCTTTCCATCAGCTCACAGCGAAAGCGTGGGAGCGCGAAGCCGCGTMATCAAAGCCCCTCCCCCTGTGGGGGAGGTGGCCGAAGGCCGGAGGGGGGAGTGATCAGCGGATGGCCACAACCCGGACCGATCCTAAAACTCCCCCCACCRATCGCTGCGCGATCACCTCCCCCACAGGGGGAGGGACGCCCTTGACTTCCGTAGCGAAAGAAAACGAACCTTCGCATGCGAAACAATCCAGGGCCCACAGCGTGACCTCCTACACCGACCTCCTCGCCGCCATGACCCGTACCGACGCCGGCTTCACGGCCCAGGTCACCGACGACTGGCGCCAGGGCCGCACCACCTACGGCGGGCTCAGCGCGGCGCTGTGCGTCGAGGCGGCCCAGCGGACCTTCCCCGACGCTCCGCCCCTTCGTTCGGCCCAATTCGCCTTCGTCGGGCCGGCGGCGGGCGAGCTGGCGATCCAGGTCAGGCCGCTGCGCCAGGGCAAGTCGACCCTGTTCGTCGCCGTCGACCTGGTGGGCGAGCAGGGCGTGGCGACGCACGGCGTGCTGACCTTCGGCGCGGCCCGGGCTTCGGTGGTGGCCTACGGCGAGGTCCCCTGCCCGGCCGTGGCCCCGCCCGAGGCCTGCGACCTCTTCTTCCCCGGCGGGCGCGGCGGTCCCAACTTCACCGGCCAGTTCGAGGTGCGCATGGCCGGCGGGGCGCGGCCGCTGTCGGGCGAGGCTCCGGAATATCTGCTGTGGATCCGGCATCGCGACCCGGCCGCCCGCTCGCTGTCGGCCCTGGTCGCCCTGGCCGACACCCCGCCGCCCCCGGCCATGACCCTGTTCCGGACCTTCGGCCCGATCTCGACCATGACCTGGGCCCTCGACATCGTGGGCTTGCCGGACGCGAACGACGACGGCTGGCGACTGCTGCGCAGCCGGGCGGAAACCATCGCCGACGGCTACTCGACCCAGGAGATGCACCTGTGGGACGCCGCCGGAACGCCGTTGATCGTTGCGCGGCAGAACGTGGCGGTGTTCATCTGAGGACTGGCCAAGTTGGGGGACAACGCGTGACTCGGAAGACCTTGCTGATCGGCGGCGCTATGGCCGCGCTCCTGTCGTGCGCGACGCCTTCGCTGGCGGCCCCGGTCCCTCCAAAGTCGAGCGTCATGGACGCCAAGACGCCGGACGAGTTCCTCAAGTCCCTGGCGGGGCCCCGCGACTTCGACATCATGCCGCGTGGCGGCTCCGTCACCGAGACGCAGGCCAGGCTGAGCCGCGGCAGGTCCACCGCGAACGACGAGGTCCTGTACCTGCTCTGGGCCTATCACATCCACAACCCCAAGCTCCACGCCGTCATCGCCCTGAACCCGCACGCCCTCGCCGACGCCCGGGCGCTGGACGCCGAGCGCCAGGCCGGCAAGGTCCGGGGGCCGCTGCACGGCGTGTCGATCCTGCTGAAGGACAACATCGAAAGCGCCGACGACACGGCCACCACCGCCGGCTCCCTGGCCCTGAAGGACAATGTCACCAACCGCGACGCCCCGCTGGTCAAGCGACTGACCGACGCCGGCATGGTGATCCTGGGCAAGACCAACCTGTCGGAATGGGCCAACATCCGCTCGAACCACTCGATCAGCGGCTGGAGCGCGGTGGGCGGCACGGTTCGCAATCCGTATGTGCTGGACCGCAGCGCCTGCGGCTCGTCCAGCGGTTCGGGCGCGGCGGTGGCGGCCTACCTGGCCCCGGCGGCGATCGGCACCGAGACCGACGGCTCGATCACCTGCCCCGCCGCGATAAACGGCCTGGTCGGCCTCAAGCCCACCGTGGGCCTGGTGTCGCGCACCCACATCGTGCCGATCAGCCACAGCCAGGACACCGCGGGCCCGATGACCCGCACGGTCACCGACGCGGCCCTGGTGCTGACCGCCATCGCCGGCTCGGACCCCGCCGACCCGGCGACCAAGGAGGCCGACGCCCGCAAGACCGACTACGCCAAGGGGTTGTCGAAGGACGCCCTGAAGGGCGTGACCCTGGCCGTCGCCCGCTTCTACACCGGCTATTCGCCGGGCACGGACGCGGTGTTCGAACAGGCGCTGAAGGACCTCAAGGCCCAGGGCGCGACCCTGGTCGACGTGAAGGACTTCGACGAGGGCCCGATCGGCAAGGCCGAGGGCGTGGTGCTGTACACCGAGCTGAAGGTCGACCTGAACGCCTACCTGGCCTCGACCGACCCGGCCAAGGTCAAGACCCGCACGCTGGAGGACCTGATCGCCTTCAACAAGGCGACCCCGAAGGAGCTGGAATGGTTCGGCCAGGAGAGCTTCGAGAAGGCCCAGGCCACCAAAGGCTATGACGATCCGGAGTACATCAAGGCCGCCGCCGACGCCAAGCGCCTTGCGGGTCCGGAGGGCATCGACAAGATCCTGAAGGACACCGGCGCGATCGCCATCGTCGCCCCGACCACCGGCCCGGCCTGGACCATCGATCCGCTGAACGGCGACCACTACGGCGGCTCGTCCACCACCCTGCCCGCCGTGGCCGGCTATCCGCACCTGACCGTGCCGATGGGCGACGTGGGCGGCCTGCCGGTGGGTTTGAGCTTCATCGGTCCGGCCTGGAGCGAGGCGCGGCTGCTGAACCTGGGCTTCGCCTACGAACAGGCGACGCAGAAACGCAAGGACCCGAAGTTCCTGCCGACGGTGGCGCCATAGACGCCCTCTCCCAGAGGGAGAGGGAGGGGCCCGGCCACGAAGCGGTTGGGAGGGTGAGGGGTTACACCCTCACCGATTCCACGCGAAGGCTCTGCCGGCACGCCGACCAACTCAGAACCCCCTCACCCTCCTAAGCTTCGCTTGGGTCCCTCCCTCTCCCCATGGGAGAGGGGTCAAGGTTCAGACCTTCGGCCGGATCTTATCGATCGGCGGCGGAGGCGGCGTCACCCGCGAGATGTCGGGCGACGGGGCCGGCGGCGTGCGCGGGGGCGGATAGTAGCGATGCGCGCAGCCGCACAAGGCCAGGGCCAGGCCGCCCAGGAGCAGGGTCGTCCTCAGCATCCGCCGCGTCCGTCGCCGCGCGGACCCGAGCCCAGCTCGCCTTTCGGCCCGAGGCCCAGCCCCTGGCGGAAGCAGCGGTTGTCGCCGCGCGGGTCCCAATACTGGGTCGAGCCGTCCGGGGCCCGGAACGCCCAGCGTTCGCCGGTCTCGCCGGTGCGGCCGGTGACCTGCATGTCGCCCGGTCCGCTGGAGCTGACGCGATAGGCGTCGCCCGACAGGCGGTCGACGGCGCAGGACTCGGTGACGCCCGGCCGGCTGAGATCGCCGCGCAGGGCGGCCGACGAGCCGGTGTCGCGGTTAAAGGCGCTGACCTCGGTCTGGCCCTTGCCCCCAACGAACACCTGGGTGCCGGTGGCGCGGTCATAGGTCATGACGTCGGGCGCCTCGCCGGTCAGGGGCGCGCCGCAGGGCATGGGACGGCTGGCGGGACCGGTCCCGGCCAGGACCCGGTCCTGGGCCGAGGCGACGCCGACCAGGCTGGTCGAGGCGACCAGGGCGGCCATCAGGCCGACGGCGAGCTTGCTCATCGCGGGGATCCCCCTTGCTGAGGAGTGGACGGGACATAGGGCTGCGGCGAGCCTGGGCCGACCGGTCCGCCGGCCAGGGCGGGCGTGGCGACGTCGGCCGTGACGATCGGCTGGGGCCAGTAGCCGTCGAAGTCCTGGCGAGCCCGGTCGCGGGGCGTACGGAAAAGCTCCGGCCCCTCGAACCACGGCTGGCAGGTCAGCTTGCCGTCGAAATAGCCGGTGATCAGGGCTTCGCAGCCGCCTGGCTTGGCGTAGACGCGGTTGTCGCGGGCCCGCACCTGGGCGCCGTTGTCGGCGAACAGGMCGGCGCGCATCACCCCGGCGATGGCGTTGTCGGCGGCGTAGACCGTGCCCGAACCGGCGTAGATGCCGACGTCGGTGGCTTCCAGCTTGCCGTCCAGCACCCGCAGGTCGGCGTTCTCCAGCACCACGGCCCAGTCGCTGTCGCGGACCACGGGGCGCAGCAGGGTCGTCTCGTCGCCGCCGCCCACATAGATGCCGCGCGAGAAGCCGTCGACATAGAGGCCCTCGATCTGCACCAGCTGCGAGCGGTTCATGCCGGCCAGCACGAAGCCGGCCGAGTTGCGGCTGCGGCTGGAGCCGGTCCAGTCGCCCAGGCGGACGACGCGCATGTCGCGGATGCGGCTGTCGTCGCCGGCCTCGAAGGCCGCGCCGATGGCGGTGGCGGCGACCTCGACATTGTCGGCCATGACCGTGCCGGTCGCCTTGACCACCGCCTGGCGCGTGCGGCCGATGAAGGTGGTGTTGGCGACCTCCAGGCGGCTGTCGCTGAGATCCAGGGCCGAGCCTTCGCCGTCGTAGCGGACGACCACGTCCTTCAGGGCCAGCTCGGTGGCGCGGCCGGTGATGCACGAGTTGGCGCCGGCGCGCATGGCGTCGATGCCCACGCCCTCGATCACCACATAGCCCACGCCCGGGGCGATGCGGATGCAGGGCTGGTCGATCGCCGCCGCCAGGATCGGCCGGCCGCGCGACGGGACATAGCCGTCGACCTCGATGGTCACCGAGCGGGTGATGTTCAGCGAGTCCACGCAGGCCCCGCCGCCGCGCGAACGCAGGGTCAGGGTGCCGCCCTCATAGAGCCGCTCCAGCGCGTCGCTGACCTCGCCCGGATAGGCCCGATCGCAGTCGACGAAGGTGTGATAGCGCCCGCCGCCCCGGCCGTAGCCGCCGTTGCCGTACCCGTAGCGCGGCTTGTACTTGCGGTAGTGTCGGGTTCCGCAGCCCTTGGACAGGTTCGGCTCCAGCAGCAGGCCGAAGCACGGGCGGATCTGCTGGTCGATCTTGGCGTCGGGCGAGCCCGCGACGGCGACCTGCGGCGCGACGCCGAGCGCCAGACCCCAGGCCGCCAGGGCTCCGACGAGCTGACGGGGGCGGATCATCGATAGTCCCTTTCGGCATAGGGCAGAGGCCGCGGCTCACCGGAGGCGCGCGGCGGACGCGAGACCTGGGAGAGCAGTTGCTGCAGACGCCAGACCGACGGCTTGAAGCCGGCCAGGGCGCCGTCCAGCTGGTAGACCACGGCCTTGGCCCGGTCCTGGTCGGCCACGCCCTGCAGGCCCAGCGAGAAGAAGGTCGACATGGCGTACTTGGCCTCGGCCGAGCCCTGGCGTTCGGCCTCCTCGTACCAGTGATAGGCCCGGGCGTAGTCGCGCGGCACGCCCACGCCCTCGGAGTACATGACCGCCAGGACCAGCTGGGCCTTGGACGAGCCGTTGACCGCCGCGTATTGGACGGCCCGCACCTTCTCGATGCCCGACAGGCGGCCGGTGATCGGCCGGCCGATCATGGCCTGGAAGGTCTGGGCGTCGTTGACGCTGAGCATGTGCTCGTCCAGCACCGGCGCCGGGATCACCCGCAGATAGGCCAGGGCCTCGCCGATGTGCACGAACGGCAGTTCGTTCAGCCGTGCCAGGGCCGCTTCCTTGGCGTCGCCCGACGGATCGCTCTCGTCGGAATGCGGCACGCCGCTGTCGGGCGATTCGGGCGGATAGAATTCGTAGGGCGGGATCCAGCGCTTGGCCTTGGTCTCGACGAAGCCGCCGTACGAGGCACGCTGCGGCGACGAGCGCTCGAAGTCCTTCAGCATCACATAGGCCGACACATCGCCGGTCTGCACGGCCAGGTAATTGTACAGATAGGCGTCGACGTCGTTGCGGCGGAACAGGTCCAGGGCGGCCGGCGCGCCCATGCGCTTGGCCGAGCCGTAGGCCTCGATGGCCTGCGGGTTGTCGGACGGCTCGCCGAACGGGCCGAAGAAGCCGTCGTGCATGCGGGCCAGGGCCCGGTAGCCGTCGGCCCCCTGGGTGGAAAGTATGTAGATCACGCGGTTGCGGACCTTCTCGCGTTCCTCGGTCGACATCCGCGACAAAAGACGGTCCAGCGCGCCGTAGGCGGCGTGCCGCTCGAAGGCCCGGCAGTCGTCGAACCTGGACAGCGGTCCCTGGTCCTTGCCGCCGCGACGCTCATAGGCCGCGATCGGCGAATAGCCGCCGGAATTGGCCAGGGCCATGGCGTACCAGACCGCCGCCTCGACCGGATCTTCCAGGTTCTTGTCGACGGCGCGTTGGCCCTCGTAGCGGCGGGCCAGCTCCAGCTGGGCGAAGAAATCGCCGCGGAAGCCGCCCTGGCGCAGCGCGCGGATTTCCTGCTGCTGCTGATTGAACTGGCCGGAAACCCCTTGCGCGGCCTGGGGCCGGGGGCAGGCGCTGGCGCGCTTGTGGAACAGGAAGCTGGGCCCCGTGTCGCAGCCGACGAGCGGAATCACCACGACGGCGACAACAGCCGCCACCGGCACGCGACGGATCAGCGTGGCCCGATGATCGACCAGATACGCCAGCCCACGCTTGAGGGCGGCGAGAGGAGAAACAGCATTGCTGGTCTCGTGCATCGCTCCCCCTCAGCACGCGCGTTAACCATGTTCTACAAGTCACTCATGTGCTTGGCCGTAAGGACTGTCAAGCTCATGGAACGTCGTTCGCGAGACCGTCATGAAAGTGCCCACAGAAGGATTCCCGCCTCAGGGGAATCCCTAGGTTTTCAGTCATGGTGACGCTTGTTTTCGCGGGACTTTGGGTCAAGTCCAGTGGACGGGCCGGAAGGCGGTCAGAGCCGCTCGCGGCGGACCCGGTMGATGGCCTTGAGGACCTCGTCGCGATTCTTGGCCGCCTTGGCCCAAGCCGGCAGGCGCGACACGATCGAGGTGTTGCGGACCCAGATGTCCGGCGCCGGCCTCTCCTCGCGCAGTCCGCCGGACAGATAGCGCTCGAGATAGTCGAGATGGTCTTCGTTCCGGGCGATCAGCGTCCCATGACGCGTCTCGGCCCGCAGGCGCGGCGGGCTGCCCATGAAGGGATCGGCGGGCGTACCGTTGGGTGTCCTCGGTCGCTCTCGGTTCAGTCCGCAGGCTTCGCAGACGAGGCGCCGGGCGGCGAATATCAACTCGCCCTGCCGTTCGACAGGTTCGGTGACCCGGATGACGGCCTTGCCGCCGCAGGCCGGGCAATCGACCACCAACCGATCGGCGAAGCTCCCCGACCAGACGGCGGGAACGCGCGAGCGGTTCGTCTGGCCCATGAAGTCTCCCCCGGTTCGTCGAACCGGCAGACTAGGTGTTCATCCCCAGGAAGGACAGCCGGTCGCGCTGTTCCCGCGTTCCCGGCGTGAAGTACTTCACCGACCAGCTGTCGTCGTCCTTGAGGGCGAAGACCTGGTTGGCCTGCAGCTTCTCGTCCTTGCGCGAGCGGAACCAGTAGTGCTCGAACATCCGCATGAAGTCGGCCACGTAGACGTCGGCCACGGCCGTGTCGCCCCGGAAGACCAGAACGTTCGAGTCATTGCTGACCGTCGAGTTGGTCGAGAAGTTGGCCGAACCCGTGACCAGCACCGGGTCCGGACCGAACGGGTCGGCCAGGATGATCTTGGAGTGCACGTGGATGCCGGCGTGGTGGAAGCTCTCGTCGACCATCAGCCGGTCGCGGTCCAGCTTGCGCTTCTGGAAGTCGGCCAGCTTCAGGCCCTCGTAGGGCTTGGCCACGGCGGCCATGTTGCCGAGGTCGGCGTTCAGCTTGTCGATCTCGCCCTTCGCGCCGTACGAGCCCTCCTTGTCGGCCAGCATGAAGCGCATGGCGCCGTCGGTGGGCGACTGCAGGACGTTGCGGATCCGCTCGTGCAGGGCGAACGGCGCGCTGACCATCAGCACCTTGGCCGTCTTGCAGATGTCGGCATAGAGATCGATCATCGACAGACCGTTCTGCGGCGAGAACAGCGGCGTCGCCCCATGGGCCACCGCATCGCGCGAGGCCGGGACGGGCGTGATCACGTCGTTCTTGGCCTGGGTCTCGTCGATGCTGAGGTCCTGGGTCAGGACCTGGAAGCCCGCCTCGTAGCGCTCGGCCACCGCCGCGTCGTAGACCGCGTGGCCGACGTTCAACTGGCCGTAGATTCCGCCCTCGGTCCAGTTGGTGCCGCCGGTCCACACCGCGATCGGCTTGAGGACGCCCGTCGCGTCCTTCTTCAGCAGCACCAGGTACTTGTTGTGCATGATCGCCGAGCCCTTGGTGCGGGCCGTGGTGGGGAAGGTGACGCCCAGGCTCTGGATCGCGTGCTCGTTCTCGGCCTTCGTGTTGCCGCCGGCTCGGGCGTGATAGACGATGTGCACTTCGGCCCCCCGCCCCTGGGCCTGGATCAGCGCCTTGATCGGGGTGGGCTTCTCGAACTCGTAGATGCAACCGTGCAGGGCGTGGTCGGCCCCATCGGCCTTGGCGATGAAGGCGACCAGCGCTTCCTCCAGCCCGCGCGACAGCCAGGTCAAGGCGTCGGGGATGAGGTCGGGATCGTTGTCGCCGAACCGGTTCACATAGGCCTGGCTGGCCGCAGCGCCACGGTTGAAGAAGACCGAGGTGGCCTCGTTGCGGCAATCCTCGGTGCGCAGCTCCAGGGCCACGCCGCCGGAGATCACGTCGAAGCCGCCGGGGCGTTCGGCCAGCAGGCCCTGGGCGATGATGTCGGCGGGCGTTCCGTAGCGGGCGACCACGCGGTAGCGGTAGAGCCGGCCCGGCTCGGTGGTGTAGTCGCCCCAGCGGAACTTCTGCAGCGGAGCCCGGGCCGTCGTCACCTGCTCGGCGCGCGGGTCGCTCAGGAACCGCAGCGAGTTGGGCAGCCAGCGCCGGTCGCCCGTCTCGACGTCGGTGCGTTCGATGGAAAAGCCCAGGCAGCCGGCCCGCCGTGCGTCGGCGAGATCGAAGGCCAGGAGGACGGCATGGGTCCCCGCGATGATCCTGACCGTCAGGCCGTCCTTCGAAGCTCTCGCGCGCATCGCCCACCCTTCCCGTGATCTTTCGCGGGAGGATGGACGAGACGCACTTTAAAGGCGAGTCATGTTCGATGAACCCCGGTCACCGCCCGGTCGGCATGTCCTTGAAGGCCACGTCCTTGTCGACCCGCACATCGCCGGGCAGGCCCAGGACGCGTTCGGCGATGATGTTCTTGAGGATCTCGTCGGTGCCGCCGGCGATCCGCAGGCCCGGGGCCCACATCAGGCTCTGCTGGAAGGCCGCCTCCATCGGGGCCAGGGCCGGGTCGGTCAGGATCCCGTACTCACCCTCGGCCTCCACGGCGGTGTTGGCCAGGTCCTGCAATTGGTTGGCCGAGATGATCTTGCCGATCGAGCTCTCCGGCCCCGGCGTCTGGCCGCGCGACAGGGCGGTCATGGTCCGGAAGCGGGTGAACTTCAGCCCCTGGGAGTTGACGTACCAGTCGGCCAGCTTCTCGCGGAACGCCTGGTCCTTGAGCGCTGGACCGTTGGCGCCCTGCAGGCCGCGGGCCAGCTCCATCACCTGGCGGTAGTCCGGACCGGCCGAGCCGCCGACGGCCAGGCGCTCATTCATCAGGGTGACCAGGGCCACCTGCCAGCCCTGCCCGACCTCGCCGAGGCGCTGGCTGTCCTTGACCCGCAGGTCGGTGAAATAGACCTCGTTGAACTCGCGGCCGCCCGACATCTGGTGGATCGGCCGGCACTCGACCGCGGCGTCACGCATGTCGATCCAGAACATGGTCAGGCCCTTGTGCTTGGGCACATCGGGATCGGTCCGGGTCAGCAGGATGCCGTAGTCGCAATAGTGGGCGCCGGTGGTCCAGACCTTCTGGCCGTTGATCACCCAGTCGTCGCCGTCCTTGACCGCCCGGGTCCGCAGCGCCGCCACGTCCGAGCCGCCTGCGGGTTCCGAGAACAGCTGGCACCAGATCTCCTCGCCCTTCACGGCCGGCGAGACGAAGCGCTGCTTGGTGGCGTCGTCGGAGAAGGCCATGACGGTGGGCACGCACATGCCCAGGCCGATGGTGAAGTAGCCGTAGGAGACGCCGGCCTTGGCCTCTTCCTGGCCGAAGATCACCGACTGGATCGGCGTGCCGCCGCCCCCGCCGATGGCCGCGGGCCAGGTGATGCAGGCGTAGCCGGCCGCCGCCTTGCGGGCCTGCCAGGCCTTGCCGGCCGCCATGTGCTCGGGCGTGGTGGGCTTGGGATCGCCATGCTCGGCGCGATGGGCGGCGGCGGCCTCGGCCAGCCAGGCGCGGGCCTTCTCGCGATAGGCGGCTTCTTCGGGGGAGTCGTTGAAATCCATGATCTTCAGGTCCCTTAAGCCGCGTTCTTCTTCTCGAGTTCGCTCACCAGCCGCTCCTTCCAGAGCTTGGGCGAGCCGGCCACCAGGCTCAGCTGCCGCGAGCGGCGGTAGTAGAGGTGGCAGTCGACGTCCCAGGTGAAGCCCATGCCGCCGTGCACCTGGACGCTTTCCTTGCTGGCGAACCAGAAGGCGTCCGAAGCGGCGATGCGGGCGGCGGCGGCGGCGGTCGGCAGCTCCGGCGCGTCAACGTTCAGGGCCCAGGCCCCGTAATAGGCGTTGGAGCGGGCGACCTCGTTCTTGACGTACATGTCGGCCAGCTTGTGCTTGATCGCCTGGTATCCGGCGATCGTCCGGCCGAAGGCGTAGCGGCCCAGGGCGTATTCCTTGGCCATCTCCAGGCAGCGGTCGGCCCCGCCCAGTTGCTCGAAGGCCAGCAGCACGGCGGCCCGGTCGAGGATCGCCTGCACCAGCGCGAAGCCCTCCCCCGCCTCGCCCAGCCGGTCGGCGCTGGCGCCGTCGAAGGTCAGGCGGGCCACGCCGCGCGTCGGGTCCAGGCTCTGCAGGGTCTCGACCTTGACGCCGCTGGCCTTCAGATCGACCAGGAACAGTCCGGGACGCCCGCCCTCGTTGGCCAGGACCAGGGCCATGCCGGCCGCGTCGCCGTCGGTGACCGGGATCTTGACGCCCGACAGCTTGCCGCCCTCGACCTTGGCCTGCAGCGACGAGGGGGTGACCACGCCGGGCCCTTCCGAGGTCGCCAGGCAGCCGATCAGCTCGCCGGCGGCGATGCGCGGCAGGACGGCGGCCTTCTGGGCGTCGCTGCCGTGGGCCATCACGGCCTCGGCCAGGACATAGACCGTCGAGGCGAAGGGGATCGGGGCCACGGCGCGGCCCAGCTCCTCGGCGATGGCGCACAGCTCCACCCGCCCCAGGCCCAGGCCGTTGTAGTCCTCGGGAATGGCCGCGCCGAGCCAACCCTGCTCGGCAACGGCGGCCCAGAGACCGTCGTCATAGCTCCTGGCCGGATCGTCGAGCACGCCGCGCACCACCGTCGACGGGCAGCGGGCGGCGAGGAACTTGCGCGCCTCGTCCTTGAGGAACTTCTGATCGTCCGAATAGTCGAAATCCACGAGGATTTCCTCCCTTGGACCGCTCTTGAGGCGGCGTCGGAAAGCACGATGAACGATCGTTCGCCCGAGGGAAAGATTGACCTCGCGTCAAGGATTTCAGGTTCTTATGGCGGCCCCGAACTCAGAGAGAACGTGTGCGTGGCCAAGACCGTCTTCCAGCGGAACCAGAAGGTGTGGGTCGAGAGCGTCGGCGCCTGGGCCACGATCGAGAAGATCGTGCCCGTCTGGGCCAAGGGCTTCGACGAACCCGTGCGCGTCACCTACGACGTCGGCCTGGGCCGCGAGTTCCAGGCCAGCGAGCTGAAGCCGGAAGACCGCATCGACGAGGCCGGCGCGGCGGCCACCGCCAACTGGCGCATCCTGCGGGCCCGCAACAAGTGGCAGCAGGAGAGCGACTGCCTGCACCACCCCTATCCGGGCACCTATCCGGTGGTGGTCACCGATCCCAACGACTGGGGCGGCTGGCGCACGCCGGGCGCCGAATATGATCGCGACCCGCGCAAGATCGAGTTCCAGGCCCGGTTGATCGCCGCCGCGCCGCAGCTACACGCCCTGGCCCGCCAGCTGGTCGAGCTGGCCGCCGACAGCCCCGAGGACGCCCCGCCGGCCCTGGTGGCCCTGGCCCAGCGCGCCTCGGCGATCGAACGGGCCCTCCACGAAGTGCCGGCCGCGGCCGAAGCCGCGCCGGGGGTGGTCGAGGCGGGCTAGGTCGCCTCGATCGTCGGCGCGTCGGGCGCCGGCTTGAAGTTGCCCCGCTTCCACGCCCAGTACAGCACCGCCACCGCCACGGCGGTGCCCACCACCATGGCCGGGACCGAAGCCTCCGGGCCGAAGGGACCGCCGCTCAGCCAGTCGGGCGCGCCGGCCTTGGGCGTGCTGAGATAGAGGCTCTGCTTGACGGGAAGGCCCGACACCCGCGCGCCGAAGATCCAGCCCTGAGTGAAGTTCCACGCCGCGTGCACGCCGATGGACACCCAGAGCCGGCCGGTCAGCAGGTAGAACGAGGCCAGCATCAGGCCGGCCTCGACCGCGATGGCGATCGCCGCGATCGGGCTGGCGTTGGGGTTGCCGAGGTGCGCCAGGCCGAAGAACGCCGCCGACACCGCCAGGGCCGGCCACGCCCCGAAGGCGCGCATCAGCAGCCGCAGCAGGATCGCCCGGAACATCAGCTCCTCGAAGCTGCCCGAGGAGATGGCGACGCCGATCATCTCCCAGGGCGACGCCGCGCGCGGTCCGGTGATCTCGTACAGGCCCGAGAACACCAGCGCCCCGACCACCACGACCATCATCGCCACGCCCAGCCCGACGCCGACCAGCAGTTCCCAGGCGGCCTGCTTCAACGCCAGTTCGCCGGGCCAGCGCGCCTCCGCTCCCTTGGTCAGGAGCGCGTAGAGGCCCAGGGCGGCGACGCTGACCACGGCCGTGAGCAGGGCGCCCGGCGCTGGGGCCATGAAGGCGCGGTCGGGCGAGGTGACGAAGGCTAGAAGGCCGTAGATGAAGCCGAACAGGACGAACAGCGCCGCTCCCCAGCCCAGCGACCGCAACCAGCGCAGCGGCCCGGGATGCAGGACGCGACGCGAGCCGATGTCGAGCCCGGCGACCGACGGCGAAACTTCTGTAGGCGACATGACACGGCTCCCCCGGAACGAGCCTGGAGCCTTGGCGGGTTCGCGTCCGGGTTCAAGTGAAGAACTGTTCAGGCTTGGCGCCCGTCGCCGCCTCCTCTGCCGCCGGGGGCCAGTCACGGCCCGAGCCCGGCCGGCGCAGGCGCCCGTGGGTGGTGAACTCCACCGGCGGCCGTACGACGCCCAGGTCGACCTCGCCGCCCGTGGGCGTCAGCCGCCAGCAGCGCCGCCCCACCCAGATCAGGACCTCCAGCCCGTCGGCCGCCCCTGCCGCGGCCCAGCCGCGCAGGGTGGCCTCGTACGGCGCGCGCCGCCACGCGGTCGGCTGGCTGGGATCGAGCTCGACATTGACGGTCCGCCCGCCCTGCCCCGCGTGCAGCACGAAGCCGCTGCGGTCGGGCCGCCAGGCGTCGTCCAGGCGCTCGTCCAACAGCCAGTCGCAGGCGAAGTCGGCGCAGCCCTGGGGGCGGACCTCGTAGATTCCGCAGCCCTTGTCGCGCTTGTAGTAGCGGCACCAGACGTGCGGAGCCTTCTCAAGCTCCCGCACGCCGATCAGCTTGCAGCATTGGCCGCACGCGCCGCATTCCCGATTGGACATCGCCGCCCCGCTTCCGGTCCGGCCCTCTCTAATCGCTGGCGGCGCGCTCGACTAGAACCGATAGCCGATCCCGCCCGAGACGACCCACGGGTCCAGCTTCACCTTGGACTTCAGGGCCCCGTCATTGATGCTGGCGTCGGTCTCGAACCAGACCTTCTTCACATCGATGTTCAGGCTGTAACGCCCGGTCAGGGCGACATCGGCGCCGGCCTGCAAGGCGTAGCCGAACCCGTCGTCCAGCTTCACCTTGAAGCCGTTCTTGTCCTTGTCGCCGTAGAACAGCATGTAGTTCAGCCCCGCCCCGACATAGGGGCTGAAGCGGGCGGCCGGATAGGGGTGGTACTGCACCGAGACCACCGGCGGCAGCACCCAGGTCTTGTGCACCTCGACATCCGTCCCTGGCCCCACGGCCTTCACGGTGTGCTGGGTCGTGCCGGCGATCACCTCGATGGCGATCTTGTCGGTGACGAAGTAGCTGAGGCCGATCGTCGGCATGACGTCGTCATTGACCTCGGCCTTCAGGCCCGTCGCCGCGCCGCTCGCCGTGAGGATGGGATCGCCGGCCTCTGGACTGACCTGCGTGGCGCGGACATTGAGCATCCAGGCGCCCTTGGCCTTGGGCGTGAAGGCTTCCTGGGCGTGGGCGGTCGAGGCCAGCAGCAGGCCGGCGCCCAGCGCCAGGGCGGTGCGGGTGATGGCGGTCATCGGATATCCCCTTCGTCTCGTGGTCCGGCGTCGGGCGACGCCTTCGCGACAAGGAGATGCGGCGGGATCGTTCCGCCCACTTTGATCCGGAACAAAACCCTACTTTTCGTGCGAGAATTGCGGTCACTACTTATMGCGCCTGGCCCCTCGCCGCCGACGCCGCGTCCGCCTACATTGCCGCCATGCGCACAGACACGCCCCAGCCCGTCCGCCTGTCGGACTACCGCCCATTCCCGTTCACGATCGAGACCACCGCCCTGGAGTTCCAGCTGGAGCCCAGCGCGACCCGGGTCCGGGCGACGCTGGCGATCAAACGCAGCGGCGCGGCGGGCGAGCCGCTGTTCCTGAATGGCGAGCGGCTGCGGCTGGTCTCGGCGGCGATCGACGGCCAGGCGCTGAGCGCCAACGAGTACCGCCTCGACGGCGAGGGCCTGACGATCCACCAGGTCCCGGACAGCTTCACCCTGACCACCGAGGTCGAGATCGACCCGTCGGCCAACAAGGCGCTGATGGGCCTGTACATGTCCGGCGGCCGGTTCTGCACCCAGTGCGAGGCCGAAGGTTTCCGGACCATCACCTTCTTCCCCGACCGGCCGGACGTGCTGAGCCGGTTCACGGCGCGGATCGAGGCCGACAAGGCCTTCGCCCACCTGCTGAGCAACGGCAACCTGCTGGAGTCCGGCGAGCTTCCGGGCGGCCGCCACTTCGCGGTCTGGAACGACCCCTTCCCCAAGCCCGCCTACCTGTTCGCCCTGGTGGCGGGCGAGCTGGACGTGCTGGAGGACAGCTTCGTCACCATGAGCGGCCGCACCGTGGCCCTGAAGGTCTTCGTCGACCCCGGCCAGGCCCCGCGCGCCGCCTACKCCCTGGACGCCCTCAAGCGCTCGATGAAGTGGGACGAGGAGGCGTTCGGCCGCGAATACGACCTGGACCTGTTCATGATCGTCGCCGTGCGCGACTTCAACTTCGGGGCCATGGAGAACAAGGGGCTGAACATCTTCAACAGCAGCCTGCTGCTGGCCCAGCCCGAGACCGCCACCGACATGGACTACGAGCGCATCGAAAGCGTCGTGGCCCACGAATATTTCCACAACTGGACCGGCAACCGGATCACCTGCCGCGACTGGTTCCAGCTGTGCCTGAAGGAAGGCCTGACGGTCTTCCGCGACCAGAGCTTCAGCGCCGACATGCGCGGCGAGGCCGTCCAGCGCATCAAGGACGTGAAGACCCTGCGCGCCCGCCAGTTCGCCGAGGACGCCGGTCCCCTGGCCCACCCGGTGCGTCCGTCCAGCTACCTGAAGATCGACAATTTCTACACGGCCACGATCTACGAGAAGGGCTCCGAGCTGATCCGGATGCTCAAGACGATCCTGGGCGCGGCGACCTTCCGCAAGAGCCTGGACCTCTATTTCGAGCGCCACGACGGCGAGGCGACCACGGTCGAGGCCTTCATCGCCTGCTTCGCCGACGCCTCGGGCCGCGACATGGGCGACTTCTTCGCCTGGTACGAACAGGCCGGCACGCCGGCGGTGTCGCTGACCCACGCCTATGACGAGGCGGCCAAGGCGCTGGAGATCACGCTCACCCAGTCGACCGCCCCGACCAACGGCCAACCGACCAAGCGCCCCCTGCCCGTGCCGGTGACCATCGGCCTGCTGGACGGCGACGGCGCGGTGCTGCGCGACAGCGAAGTGGTGATGCTGGACCAGGCCGCCACGACCGTGCGCTGGCAGGGCGTCGAAAGCGCGCCCGTGATCTCGGCTCTGCGCGGCTTCTCAGCCCCCGTGAACCTGACCACGGACACCCGGCCCGTCGACCGCTACGTGCAGTTCGCCGCCGACCCGGACCTGTTCAACCGCTGGGAAGCCGGCCAGACCCTGGCCCGCGAGCTGATCCTGGGCCGCGCCGCCGGCGCCCCGGACGAGGTCGGCGAGGAGCGCTACGCCGACGCCCTGGGCAAGGCCCTGGTCGACGAGGCCTCGGACCCGGCCTTCAAGGCCCTGCTGCTGGCCCTGCCCACCGAGGGCGACCTCAGCCTGGCCGTCGAGCCGGTCGATCCGGCCGCGATCCACGCGGCGCGCGATCACCTCAAGACCGTCATCGCCGTCCATCTGGGCGACCTGCTGCGGCGGTTGCACGGCGACCTGCAGAGCGGCGGCGAGTTCTCGGCCGACGCCCGGGCGGCCGGCAAGCGCGCCCTGCGCAACGCCTGCTGCGACCTGCTGGCGGCCGACCCGCACGCGGTCAATGTCGAGCGCGTGGTCGGCCACTTCGAGAGCGCCGCCAACATGACCGACGCCATGGGCGGCCTGTCGGCCCTGGTGACGATCGGCGGCCCGCCGGCCGAGAAGGCCCTGACGGCCTTCCACGCTCAGTGGCGGCACGAGCCGCTGGTGCTGGACAAGTGGTTCGCCGCCCAGGCCCGCGATCCCGGCGAAGGCGCGATCGGCCGCATCCTGGCCCTGACCACCCATCCCGACTTCGACGCCGGCAATCCCAACCGCCTGCGGGCCCTGGTCCAGGGCTTCGCCAGCGGCAACCCCGCCCGTTTCCACGACGAGAGCGGCGCCGGCTACAGCTTCCTGGCCGACCAGATCCTGGCGGTGGATGGCTTCAACCCGATGACGGCGGCCCGCCTGGTCGAACCGCTGGGCGCCTGGCGGCGCTATGTCCCCGCTCTGGGCGCACTGATGCGCGAACAGCTGGAGCGGATCCGGGGGCACGAAGGCCTGTCGAAGAACGTGCTGGAACTGGTCTCCCGCGCCCTGGATTGAGGCCTCGACGTCCCGCTGCACGGAGTCTGAGGCGATTCTCCGGCGGACCGGTTGCGACTAAAGGGCTCATGCCCTGTCAAAACCACGGTTCGGCGGTGACGCGCCCCTTCCGCCTGCGGTAGATTCACCATGTCGGCGAAGTGACTCGCCGGAGGCTTTCTGGAGCATTGGGCGTTGGAGCGTGGCGGGGCGAGAACCGGGAGGCTGGCGGGGGCCGGTCTTTCGGCGGCGGGCGCGGCCCGCTCGCGCGCCGCGCGGTCGCCGTCCCAGGCCTATGTGCGCCTGGCCATCCTGGCCGCCCTGCTGCTGCTGGCGATCTACACCGCGTTCGGGATCAACCGGCTGAAGGACGAGGCCAACGCCCCGCCCGGCGGCGCGACCCTGGCCGCCCAGGCCAAGCTGGTAGCCGCCGCCGCCGAGACCAATCTCGCCGCCCAGCGCGCCGGCCTGTCGGCCGCCGCCGACCTGCTGCAGCGCGACCCGAACAATCCGATCGACGCGGCCGAGACCGCCCTGCGCGCCGCCGGCGGCGAAGCCATGGCCGTGGCCGTGGTCGGTCCGGCCGACGTCCTGGCGGTGGCCGGCCGTGACGCCTCGGCCGACTGGAAGACCGTCGCCCGCACCGCCGGCGCCTCGGGCCGCAGTCTGTGGATCGGCGGCGGCGCGGCCGGCCGCCTCTACGTCGCCGTGGCCACGCCGGTCGCCGGCGGGCGCGGCTTCGTCATCGCCTCCAGCGACCCGACCCGCCTGATCGCCGAACCCGCCAAGGGCGCGGCCGGCGCCCTGATGCTGTCCGACGGCCGCATCCTGGCCGGCGGCGGTCGTCCGATCCAGGGCGCGACCAATCTGCGCGAGGCCTTCTCGCTGTCGATCGACGACATCGGCGACGGCGCGGCGGCCCTGCGCGGCCAGGCGGTCGACGGCCAGGCCCTCGACGTCGCCATCCAGCCCCTGGCCCAAGGCGACCTGCTGGCCGCCGCCGCCGCCAAGCCGCGCACCGTGGCCAACATCGACCGCCAGGTCATGGAAGGCGCCTTCTCGCTGCTGGCCCCGCTGGCCGTCGGCATCGCCCTGGCCCTGATGCTGATGCTGCAGAGCCGCCGGGTCGAGACCGCCCAGCAGGAGTTCGTCGACAGCGAGCAGCGCTTCCGCCTGGCCGTCGAGGCCGCCCGCTGCGGCATCTGGGAGTGGGAGCTGAGCGGCGATCAGGTGTTCATGTCCGACGTGACCGGCGCGATGTTCGGCTGGGGCGGCGGCGGCGTGGTGCCGGGACAGGAACTGCTGGACCGCGTTTCGGTCGACCATCGCGACAAGGTCCGCCAGGCCCTGGCCAACGCCGCCACCTACGGCGCCTTCGACGTATCGTTCCGCGTGCCCTCGCGCGACGGCGGCCGGGCCATCTGGATCGACGCCCGCGGCCAGGGCTTCGGCAAGCCCGGCGAGGACGGCTATTCGCGGATCATCGGCGTGGCCCTGGACGTCACCGAGGAGCGCCTGGCCCAGGCCCGCGCCCAGGCCGCCGAGAACCGCCTGCGCGACGCCATCGAGAGCGTGTCGGAAGCCTTCGTCCTCTGGGACCGCCAGGGCCGGCTGCTGATGTGCAACCGCAACTACCGCAACGTCTTCAACCTGGAGCCCAAGCTGCTGAAGCCGGGCGCGCCGCGCCACGAGGTCAACCGCTTCGCCGCCCTGGCCATCAAGCACGACCAGCCTGCCCCCGACGGGGCCAAGGGCGTGCGCGAGGCCGAGCTGAACGACGGCCGCTGGATCCAGATCAGCGAGCGCCGCACGGCCGAAGGCGGCCTGGTGATGACGGCCGCCGACATCACGGCGATCAAGAACCAGGAAGAGGCCCGCCGCCTCAACGAGGAGCAGCTGCAGTACGCCGTCACCGGCCTTGAGCGCAGCCAGGAACAGCTGGCCGAACTGGCCCGCAAGTACGAGATGGAGAAGGTCAAGGCCGAGGGCGCCAACAAGGCCAAGAGCGAGTTCCTGGCCAACATGTCCCACGAGCTGCGCACACCGCTGAACGCCATCAATGGCTTCTCCGAGATCATGATGAACGAGATGTTCGGCCCGCTGGGCGACCAGCGCTACAAGGGCTACAGCCTCGACATCCACAATTCCGGCCAGCACCTGCTGGCCCTGATCAACGACATCCTGGACATGTCGAAGATCGAGGCTGGCAAGATGAACCTGAAGTTCGAGCCGCTGAACCTGGAAGACGTCACCGAGGACGCCGTGCGCCTGGTGCGCAACCGCGCCGAGTCCGCCGGCCTGAAGCTGGAGATCGACTTCCCGCCCCTGCCCGAGGTCGAGGCCGACTATCGCGCGGTCAAGCAGGTGCTGCTGAACCTGCTGTCCAACGCCATCAAGTTCACGCCCCGCGCCGGCCGCGTCACGGTCCGCGCCGAGGTGCGCCGCGACCCGCTGGGCGAGCGCGTGAAGGTTTCGGTCACCGACACCGGAATCGGCATCGCGCCCGAGGACCTGGCCCGCCTGGCCAAGCCCTTCGAGCAGGTCGAGAGCCAGCACTCCAAGACCACCCAGGGCACCGGCCTGGGCCTGGCCCTGACCAAGTCCCTGGTCGAGATGCACGACGGCGCGCTGGAGATGACCTCCACCCCCGGCGAAGGCACCACGGTCAGCTTCGTCCTGCCGATCAACCAGAGCGGCCTGTCGTCGCTGCGCGACTTCGCGGCGGCCTAGGTCCGCCGCCAGGCCAGCATGTGCGGATACCCGCGCAGACCGGCCGCCTTGGCGCGGTGCGGTTCATGGGTCAGGCCCCACATGGCCAGCATCGGCACGCCGACATAGCCGCCCTCGGCGAAGTTCTCGATCAGCGCCCTGGCCCCGCCGCGATAGCCGCCGGCGTGGAACAGGATCTCCGGCGCGAGTCCCAGCTCCAGCGCCGCCGCGTAGGACCAGGCGATGGCCGCCATTTCCTCGCCCGGATCGTCGGACACCCCCTCGTCCGGCCKGGCCGGATCGCCGACGGCGACATGGCCGGCCTCGTGCAGAAGGTCGCCGGGCCAGGCCAGGCGCGCGGGGTCCACCCGCAGCCGGCCCGCCGCGACGTCTATACCGGGCAGGAAGGTGTCGCCGTCCAACACGGCGACGTCCACCGCGATGCCGACGGCGCGCAGGAACGCGACGATGCGACCGACCAGCGGATCAGCGAAGTCATCGACCATGATCTCGGCCGCCCCCGGCGTCGCCATCGCGTCCCTCCCGTGCGATCCGGATCAAAGCCGCTCCGCCCCGGCCCGTAAACCTGGTCGGAAAAATGGGGTGCGCACGAAAGGCTTTGGGCGGACGTTCCGCGAACGGCCGAAGCGGCCGAACGTCGGATACCGCCCATGACCTTCCGCCCCCTCCCCGCCCTGGCCCTGAGCGCCCTTCTGCTTTGCGGCGCCGCTCAGGCCGCCGTCGTCGGGACCAACACCCCGGCCCAGGCGATCAGCGCCGCGCGCATCGACGCCCTCCCCGCAAAGGACCGCGAGGCCTGGAAGGCCTATCTGGCCCGCTCGGACAAGCAGGAGCAGGCCGACCGCGCCGCCCTGGCCGCCGAGCTGAAGCCCGGCCAGCCGACGCCCCCGCCGCCCGCGGAAGGCCCCGGCGGCCCCAAGGCCATGCCGCTGGACCGCGACACGGCCTGGTACGCCACGCCAGAGGCCCGCCACGTGGCCGACGTCATCGTCAGCTTCCAGACCCCGGCCGGCGGCTGGAGCAAGAACCAGCCGCGCACCGGCGCCCTGCGCCAGCCGGGTCAGCCCTACGCCCCCGACAACGTCTCCAAGTACCTGGCAGCCGGAGACTTCGACACGCCGCGCGACCCGCACTGGAACTATGTCGGCACGCTGGACAACGACGCCACGATCACCGAGCTGCGCTTCCTGGCCCGCGTGGCCGGCCAGGCGCCCGGCAAGGACGGCGACGCCTGGCGCGCCAGCTTCCTGCGCGGCGCGCGCTACCTGCTGGCCGCCCAATTCCCGAACGGCGGCTGGCCCCAGGTCTGGCCGCTGGAAGGCGGCTATCACGACGCCGTCACCTACAACGACAACGCCGTCACCGAGGCCGCCTCGCTGCTGACCGACGTGTCCAAGGGCCAGGGCGACTACGCCTTCGCGCCGGCCGACCTGCGCAAGCAGGCGGGCGCCGCCGCCGATCGCGCGGTGGCCTGCGTGCTGGCCACCCAGGTGGTGGTCGACGGCAAGCGCACGATCTGGGCCCAGCAGCATGACGCCCTGACCCTGAAGCCCGTCGCGGGCCGCAACTTCGAGCCGGCCGAACTGTCGACCGAGGAGAGCGCCGACCTGCTGGTCTATCTGATGAGCCTGCCCGATCCCTCGCCCGCCCTGGTCAAGGCCGTGCACGCCGGCGCCGACTATCTGGCCGCGCACGCGATCCAGGACCAGGCCTGGACCGGCGGCAAAGACACCGAAGGCGGCCGCCGCCTGACGCCCAAGCTGGGCGCCGGCCCGCTCTGGGCCCGCTACTACGCCGCCGCCACGGGCAAGCCGGTCTTCGGCGACCGCGACAAGACCATCCACGACGACGTCAACGAGCTGACCCTCGAGCGCCGGAATGGCTACGCATGGTTCAACACCAGCCCAAAAAAGGCGCTGGATGCTTACGCCGTCTGGAAAAAGGCCCATCCGCCGGCCCGTTGAGGCGGCGTCACAAACCCGTCGTCGAACCCACGTCGAAGCGTCGCAGGCTTGCCCTAACACCCCGGACCTTCAACGCCCGTAGAGGGCTGAGGTCGGAGGGGGTCTTCCATGTCTGTGAAACTGCACCGCCAGGCGCTGCTGGCGGCCTGTGCATTTGGCGTCCTGGCGATCGCCGCCCCGGCCTTGGCCGCGCCGGCCGACACGGCCGCCTCGCCCGCCGCTAACGCCGCCGATCCGGCCGCCGCCGACGACGCGGCGGTCGAGGGCCTGGTGGTGACCATGACCAAGACCACGCGCTCGGCCGTGACCCTGGGCGCCGTCGAGATGCAGAAGATCCTGCCGGGCATCAACCCGCTGGGCGCCATCCAGACCCTGCCGGGCGTCTCGTACCAGACCGCCGATCCGTGGGGGAACAACGAGCAGAACACCTCGCTGTTCGTGCACGGCTTCAGCATCCAGCAGCTGGGCTTCACCCTGGACGGCGTGCCGCTGGGCGACCAGCAGTACGGCAACTACAACGGCCTTTCGCCCCAGCGCGCCGTGATCAGCGAGAACGTCAGCCGCGTGATCCTGTCGTCGGGCGCCGGCGACCTGGGCGTGGCCTCGACCAGCAACCTGGGCGGCGCGATCGAGACCTTCACGCGCGACCCGCTGGCCGAGCGCGGCGGCCAGTACAACCAGACCCTGGGCAGCTACGCGGCCAACCGCATGTACCTGCGCCTGGAGACCGGCGACCTGGGCGGCGGCAACTCGGGCTACGTCTCGTTCCTGCACCAGGACCAGCGCGCCTGGGACTTCCAGGCCCACCAGCGCGGTAACCAGTTCAACGGCAAGTTCGTGCACGATGGCGAACGCGGCAAGCTGACCCTCTTCGCCGACTACTCCAAGAAGGTCGAGCCGAACGAGGACTCGATCGTCCACCCCAACGTCGGCACCAACGTCCACACCGCCAGCGACCAGTCGACGCCCTACACCCGCCCGTTCCTCTATCCGGACTATGACGGGGCCCTGGCCTATCTCTCGAACGCGGGCGCGCCCCCGGCCTCGGCGGGCAACAACTTCCGCAACTACCACAGCGCCGCCCAGCGCATGGATGCGCTGGCCTACGTCAAGTACGACTACAAGATCGCCGACAACGTCACCTGGTCGAACCAGGTCTATTTCCACCACGACGAAGGCCGCGGCGTGGTCGCCGGCCCGATCAACCAGGCCGGCCTGCCCGCCCTGTTCGCGGTCTACTATCCCAACCAGGACCTGAAGACGGTGTTCGGCGGCACCGGCTACGCCGTGCGCACCACCGAATACCTGATCAATCGCGGCGGCTTCATCTCGAACGCCGACTGGACCCTGGGCGACCACCAGATCCAGGCCGGCCTCTGGTACGAGCACAACAAGTCGTCGACCCAGCGCGCCTGGTATCCCTTCGCCGCCTCGTCGACCGACCTGACGCCGTACGACATCCCGACCAACAAGAACTTCACGCAGTACGCCAGCCAGATCAACAACGACGTCGTCCAGCTGCACGTGCAGGACCAATGGCGAATCCGCCCCGACCTGCTGCTGCAGGCCGGCGTGAAGTCCAGCCTGCAGTTCGCCGAAGGCACGGTGCCGATCCAGCAGAAGAACGCCCCGACCAACACCAACCCGACCTTGCTGCCGAGCGGCGAGATCGACACCAAGGAGTGGTTCCTGCCGCAGGTGGGCGCGATCTGGGACGCCACCGAGAACGAGCAGCTGTTCGTCAACATCCAGAAGAACCTGCGCCAGTTCGTGACCTACGGCGCGGGCGGCCTGTCGCCCTGGAGCCTGGGCAGCCAGGCCGCGTTCGACCTGTTCAAGCAGACCGCCAAGCCCGAAACGGCCTGGACCTACGAACTGGGCCTGCGCTCGCACCACGAGCTGACCGCCGGCCCGATCACCGGCTTCCAGGTGCAGGCCAGCGTCTATCACGTCGACTTCTCGAACCGCCTGCTGCAGACCAGCGCCACGCCGGTGATCTCGTCGCTGGTGGCCGGCGCGGCGATCCTGTCGAACGTGGGCAGCGTCAAGACCGACGGCGTCGACATCGCCGCCACCTTCAACTTCGGCTCGCACTTCTCGTTCTACGACGCGGTGTCCTACAACCGCTCGAAGTACCAGGACGACTACGCCACGCGCAGCTACGTCAACACGGCCGGCCAGACGGTGACCAACACCACCGACCCGACCAAGCCGGTCATGGTGCCGACGGCCGGCAAGTCGGTGCCCAATTCGCCCGAGTGGCTGAACAAGTTCGTGGCCAGCGCCCACTTCGGGTCGTTCGACGCCCAGCTGGTCGGCGACTATGTCGGCAAGCGTTTCGCGACCTATACAAACGACCTCAGCGTCGACAGCTACTTCCTGCTGGGCCTGCAGGCGTCCTACACGTTCCAGACCCCGACGAGCTCGGTGTTCAAGAACCCCAAGATCAGCCTGAACGTCACCAACCTGGCCGACGAGAAGGGCGACCTGGAGGTCGTCGTCGGCCAGCCGACCAACACCTACAACACCTATCCGATCCCGCCCCGGCAGTACTTCATCACCCTGTCGACGGCGTTCTAGGGCTGAGCGACCCGCCGCGGGTTTCCTCCCCTTCCTGTCGGCGGGCCACGCTCGCGTCGAGCGCCCCGGACCCCGCGTCCGGGGCGCTTTTCGTTCGTGGGCCAAGATACTTAGTCGATCGGCAAAGTATCTCTTGACGACGCCGGCGCCTGGAAATACTAAGGCACATGACTAACCAACAGCCCTCGCTCGACCTGATGTTCCAGGCCCTGGCCGATCCCAGCCGGCGCAGCATCGTCGAGCGGCTGTGCGCCGGCCCGGCCTCGGTCAGCGAACTGGCCCAGCCCCTGGCCATGTCCCTGCCCTCCGTCATGCAGCACCTGCAGCTGCTGGAGGGCAGCGGCCTGATCCGTTCGGAGAAGGTGGGCCGGGTGCGGACCTGCCGCCTGGAACCGGAGGCGCTGAGCGCGGCGGAAACCTGGATCAACCAACGCCGCATGCTGATGAACCGTCGCCTGGACGCCCTGGGGGAGTACCTCCGCGCCACGGCGCACGAAGACGATGCCTGAACCCCGCCTCGAGAGGAAACGACCATGACCGAACGCTCCGTCGTCCACGCCACCTTCGTCATCGACCGGGTCTATGAGGCCACCCCCGCGCGGGTGTTCCGGGCCTTTTCCAATTCGGAGATCCGCCATCGCTGGTTCGTGCGGTCGGAAGGCTGGCCGAGGGCCGAGTACAGCTACGACTTCCGGGTTGGCGGCCAGGAGCGCGGCGACTTCAGCCCCGACGGCAAGATGAACATCATCAACGAGACCACCTATTGGGACATCGTGCCCGACGCCCGGATCATCTTCGCCTACGCCATGTACATCGACGGTAATCGCATCTCGGTGTCGGTGGCGACGGTGGAGATCAAGGCCGACCCGAAGGGCGCGAGGCTGACCTACACCGAACAGGGCGCGTTCCTGGACGGCTACGACTTCCCGGCCCAGCGCGAGCAAGGCTGCCGCGAACTGTACGACCTGCACCTGGCCAAGGAGCTGGAGCGCGAGGACGCCACGGCCTAGCCGCCCAGCCCCGCCCTGGACCCAATACCAATAGCGCGAGATCCCATGTCCCTGACGCTGCACATGCACCCGTTGTCCTCGTACTGCTGGAAGGTGCTGATCGCCCTCTACGAGAACGACACGCCGTTCGAAGCCCGCCTCGTCGATTTCGGCGACCCTGAGGGGATCGCCGCGTTCCGGGCGCTGTGGCCGACGACCAAGATGCCCCTGCTGTGCGACGCGGCCCGCGACCGCACGGTCCCGGAGACCTCGATCATCATCGAGTACCTGCAGGCGGCCTATCCCGGCCTCGTGCGGTTCATCCCCGACGATCCTGAGGCCGCCCTGCGCACGCGGCTGATGGACCGCCTGTTCGACCTCTATGTGATGACGCCGATGCAGGCGATCGTCGGCGACCGCATCCGCCCGGCCGACGCCAAGGACCCGTACGGCGTGGCCAACGCCCGTGCGCAGCTGGCCATGGCCTACGGCCTGCTGGAGGGCGAGCTGGCGGGCCGGACCTGGGCGGCGGGCGAGGACTTCGGCCTGGCCGACTGCTCGGCCGCGCCCGCCCTGTTCTACGCCAACAAGGTAGCGCCGCTGACGGACGCCTATCCCAACGTCTCGGCCTATCTCGACCGCCTGCTGGCCCGCCCGTCGTTCGTGCGGGTGCTGCAGGAGGCCGAGCCCTATTTCGCGATGTTCCCGACGGGCGACTAGGCGGCGCGACGCGAGGGCCGGGCCGTCTGGCCGGTCTGGAACCGGGCCACCATCCGCCCCAGCTCGCCCGCCTCGTTGCGCAGGTTGGCGGCGGCGGCCGTGGCCTCCTCGACCATGGCGGCGTTCTGCTGGGTGACCTGGTCCATCTGGTTGATCGCCGAGTTCACCTGATTCAGGCCCGTGGCCTGCTCCTGCGAGGACTGGGCGATCTCGGAGATCAGGGTGTCGATCTGCGAGACCTTGCCGACGATGCCGCTCAGCGCCTGGCCGGTGTCGCCGACCAGCTGGACGCCACGCGCCACCTGCGAGGTGCTGCTGGCGATCAAGGCCTTGATCTCCTTGGCCGCCTCGGCGGAGCGCTGTGCCAGGGCCCGCACCTCCTGGGCGACCACGGCGAAGCCGCGACCGGCGTCGCCGGCCCGCGCGGCTTCCACACCGGCGTTCAGGGCCAGCAGGTTGGTCTGGAAGGCGATCTCGTCGATGACGCCGATGATCTGGGTGATCTGGCCCGAACTCTGCTCGATCTCGCCCATGGCGGCGACGGCGTCGCGCATGACCTCGCCGGAGCGGGCGGCCTCCTGCCGGGCCCCGGACGCGGCGGCGGACGCCTCCTTGGCGCCGACGGCGCTGCGGCGGACCGTGGCGGTCAGCTGGTCCAGGGCCGCGGCCGTCTCCTCGAGGCTGGCGGCCTGCTGCTCGGTGCGGCGCGACAGGTCGTTGGACGCCGAGGCGATCTCGTCCGAACCGGCCTGCAGGCCGCCGGTCGCCGAGGCGATCGCGCCCATGGCCTCGCGCAGGCTGTCGATGGCGGCGTTGAAGTCGTCCTTGATCTGCTGGTAGCGCCCTTCGAAGCGCGCCTGGATGTCGGCGGTCAGGTCGCCCCCGGCCAGGCGGCGCAGGCTGTCGGCCAGGACCGAGACCACCGCGCCCTGCTCTTCCTCGCCGCGCCGGCGCTCGGCCTCGGTGCGCGCCCGTTCCAGCTCGATCTCGGTGACGTCGGTGGCGAACTTGATGACCTTGAAGGGTTTGCCGTTCTCGTCGAGCACCGGATTGTAGGAGGCCTGGATCCAGACCTCCCGGCCGCCCTTGCCGATGCGCAGGAACTTGGCCGCGACGAACTCGCCGGCGTTCAGCCGCGCCCAGAAGGCCCGATAGTCGGCGCTGGCCGCCTCGTCCGGCGTCACGAACAGGCTGTGGTGGCGGCCTTCGATCTCGGCGGCCGAGTAGCCCATCGCCCCCAGGAAGTTCGGATTGGCCCGGATGATCGTGCCGTCCAACTGGAACTCGATCACCGCCTGCGAGCGCTCCATGGCCGTGACCTGGGCCTCGAGGCTCCGCGTCCGTTGGACATCGATTTTGCGAGCTGATTTTTGACCGAGGAACATCGTTGCTTTCGTCTCGCAAGTGCAGATCTTGAGAGCTTTAGGCATATCGGTGATTAACGATATCCTAATTGCAAAACAGCGCTCGACCACAACTCACAAGTGAGCCGAAAAACCCTTTTTGGATAAGAGGATTACTCGGATTGCGATGATTAATGAGTTCCTAATTCAATTTTCCCGGACATAAAACCTTCACGGGTATATAGCCACGGGCGGCTAAGCCCCGGAATCCAGTATGCCTTTGCGTGATCTCATCTCAGCCCTGGCCGATGACCTCGATGTCGGCGTCGTGTTGACGGACGGGCAACTGTCGCCGCCGGGCCCCCACATCCTCTATGTGAATACAACGTTTGAGCGCATGACCGGCTTCGACCGGGCCGAAATCCTGGGAAAAAATCCTCGAATTTTTCAGGGAGCCGGCACGAGCCTTGCCGCGCGCAAGCGCTTGGCCCGCGCCCTGCGCAACGGCGAACGCCACACCACCACCCTGGTCAACTACCGCAAGACGGGCGAGGCCTATCTCTGCGCGATCGACGTGTTCCCGATCATGGCCCCCGACGGCGCCCTGATCAGCGCCGTCGCCCTGGAGCGCGAGGTCGAGCGCAAGCCCGGCCGCCGCCCGGCCGTTGGGGCCAAGCCCCGCTAGGCCAGGCTGTCGGCCTCCCAGGCCAGGAATTCCGGCGCCTGCAGCAGGCGCTCGCAATAGGCGCCCGCCGGACCGGTGTCACCATAGTCCGACAGGTGGATCCCATAGGTGCGGAAGCGCGTGGCCACCGGCGTGTAGAAGGCGTCGGCGATCGACCACTCGCCCACCAGGAACGGTCCGCCCGAACGCTTGAGCAGCTGGTTCCAGCGCTCGACGATCTTGCGCACGTCCTTCTGGGTGGCTTCGGAGATCGCCACGACACCAGGCGTCGCCTCCAGCGCCATCGGGCATTCGCCGCGCAGCGACGAGAAGCCCGAATGCATCTCGGCCGCCGCCGACCGGCCCAGCGCCCGCAAGGCGGGGTCCTGCGGCCACAGATGGGCGGCGGGGAACTTCTCGGCCAGGTATTCGCAGATCGCCAGCGAATCCCAGACGGTCAGGTCGCCGTCCTTGAGCACCGGCACCAGATGGCTGGGCGAGTGCCTGGCGATCTCGACCTCCGAGGTCCCCACCTGGCGCAGCTCGACCACGGTCTCCTTGAACGCCGCGCCCGTGCGCTTCAGCGCCAGCCAGGGCCGCAGCGACCAGCTGGACCACTTCTTGGTGCCGACGACGATTTCCATGGCGAGCCTCCTTGGCGAACGAGCCTGAGCCAGGGCTTAGCCCGGGCGTCCGCGCCGGACAACGCCGCCTGGCTAGACCTTGTCGTTTTCACCGACCGGAGGTCTCGGAAAGGCGTAGGCCCAGGGGTGGGGCTCGCCCGGCGGACCGGGATCGACGGCCAGGGCGCGCAGCGTCCGCGCCCGGTTCAGTTCCTCGAAGGGAATGATCTCGGCGGATCGGGCGATCGGATCGGGACGCGGATGGATCAGGGCGTGCATGGCGGACCTCCTTCAAGGCCGTCTCTCGCGGCCGTGGGTCCATTGAAGGCCTCCCCGCCTGAACGGGCGTGGGCGCCCTCGTTGTCTGGCGTTCATCCACGCGCCGCGAAACGGGCCCCATTTCCCCGCCGCCATTTTCCCCTCTGGCGCTTCCGCTTCCCTTACGTCTACAGTCGGCCCAACGATTAGAACAAATGTTTGAAGGGAGAGGCCCAGGATGGCGCAGGCGAATTCGCCTGGCGGCGCGCAGCCGCTGTATTCCAATGGCTACAAGGCCGCGGTGCTGGGGCTTCTGCTCGCCACCTACACCTTCAACTTTATCGACCGCACGATCATCGCCACCATCGGCCAGGCCATCAAGGTCGACCTCAAGCTGACCGACACCCAGTTGGGCCTGCTGGGCGGCCTGTATTTCGCCCTGCTMTACACCCTGCTGGGCATCCCGATCGCCCGGATGGCCGAACGCTGGAACCGGGTGACGATCATCTCGGTCTCGCTGGTGATCTGGTCGGGCTTCACCGCCCTGTGCGGCAGCGCCGCCAGCTTCACCCAGCTGGCCCTCTACCGCTTCGGCGTCGGCGTCGGCGAGGCCGGCTGCTCGCCGCCGTCGCACTCGCTGATCAGCGACTATTACGAGCCCAAGAAACGCGCCTCGGCCCTGTCGATCTATTCGTTCGGCATCCCGCTGGGCACGATGTTCGGGGCGGTGGCCGGCGGCTGGCTGGCCCAGGAGTTCAGCTGGCGCGTGGCCTTCGTGATCGTCGGCCTGCCCGGCATCCTGCTGGCCGTGCTGGTCAAGCTGATCGTCAAGGAACCGCCGCGCGGCCATTCGGAGGTCAAGGAGCGGCCGCTCGAGGCCGAAGACGTCGTCGCCGAACCGCCCAAGCCGCCCTTCTCGCTGATCAACGAGTTCAAGGAGCTGGGCGCGGTCATGGCTGTGCTGTTCGGCAAGTGGCCCGTGCTGCACATGATGCTGGGCGTGACCATCGCCTCGTTCGGCTCGTACGGCTCGGGCGCGTTCGTGCCGCCCTACTTCGTACGCACCTACGGCCTGGGCCTGGCCCAGGTGGGCCTGATCGTCGGCCTGATCGGCGGCTTCTCGGCCGGGGTCGGCACCCTGGTCGGCGGCTTCCTGACCGACTGGACGGGCAAGCGCAGCGCCAAGTGGTACGCCCTGGTGCCAGCCATCGGCCTTCTGATCTGCACCCCGATCTACATCACCGCCTACCTGCAGACCAACTGGCAGACCACCGCCCTGATCCTGCTGGTCCCCGGCATCTTCCACTACACCTACCTGGCCCCGACCTTCGGCGTGGTGCAGAACTCGGTCGAGCCGCGCCGCCGGGCCACCGCCACGGCCCTGCTGTTCTTCTTCCTCAATTTGATCGCCCTGGGCGGCGGGCCGGTGTTCACCGGCTGGCTGATCGACCATCTGGCCCGGTTCCACTTCAACCACCCGGAAGCCTCGTCGATCTTCCACGCCCTGGGCGGCTCGTTCACCGACCCGGGCGCGGCCAGCTTCACGGCGCAGTGCCCCGGCGGCCTGGCTCCCAAGGGCTCGGCCCCGGACCTGGCCAAGGCCTGCCACGGCGCCATGGCCCGGGCCACCCAGCAGGGCATCATCGTCTCGCTGTGCTTCTACGCCTGGGCCGCCCTGCATTACGCCCTGGCGGCGATCGGCATGGTCAAGCACATGCGCGAGCGAGCGGCGGCGCAGGCCTAGGGCCGACGGCAAGGTTGGGGGACAGGCGCATGCGCCTGTCCCCGGCTCCCTCACCGACCCAAGTAATAATCCCCTTCCCTTGACTCCCCCGGCGGACGGGACCAAACGCCCGCCCATGATCACCCGCTATTCCCGCCCCGAAGCCGCCGCCATCTGGTCCAGCCAGACCAAGTACAAGATCTGGTTCGAGATCGAGGCCCACGCCGCCGACGCCATGGCCGAGCTGGGGGTGATCCCCAAGCTGGCGGCGCAGACCATCTGGGAGAAGGGCCGCGACGCGGTCTGGGACAGCGACCGCATCGACGAGATCGAGCGCGTCACCAAGCACGACGTCATCGCCTTCCTGACCCACGTGTCGGAAATCGTTGGCCCCGAGGCCCGCTTCCTGCACCAGGGCATGACCAGCAGCGACGTGCTGGACACCTGCTTCGCCGTCCAGCTCTCCAAGGCCACCGACCTGCTGCTGGAGGACGTCGACCTGATCCTGGCCGCCCTGAAGCGCCGGGCCCTCGAACACAAGATGACCGTCTGCGTCGGCCGCAGCCACGGCATCCACGCCGAGCCGATCACCTTCGGCCTGAAGCTGGCCGGCTACTACGCCGAGTTCCAGCGCGCCAAGGAGCGCCTGGCGATGGCCAAGTTCGAGATCGCCACCTGCGCGATCTCCGGCGCCGTGGGCACGTTCGCCAATGTCGATCCGCGCGTCGAACAGCACGTGGCCGACAAGATGGGCCTGGCCGTCGAGCCGGTCTCGACCCAGGTGATCCCGCGCGACCGTCACGCCGCCTATTTCGCCGCCCTGGGTGTGGTGGCCTCGTCGGTCGAGCGCCTGGCCACGGAAATCCGCCACCTGCAGCGCACCGAGGTGCTGGAGGCCGAGGAGCCGTTCGATCCGGGCCAGAAGGGCTCGTCGGCCATGCCGCACAAGCGCAACCCGATCCTGACCGAGAACCTGACCGGTCTGGCCCGCCTGGTCCGCTCGGCCGTGACCCCGGCCATGGAGAACGTCGCCCTCTGGCACGAGCGCGACATCAGCCACTCGTCGGTCKAGCGCGGCATCGGCCCCGACGCCACGATCCACCTCGACTTCGCCCTGCGCCGCCTGGCCGGGGTGATCGAGCGCTTCAACATCTATCCCGACAACATGGCCAAGAACCTGGACAAGCTGGGCGGCCTGGTCTTCTCGCAGCGCGTGATGCTGGCCCTGACCCACAAGGACGTGTCGCGCGAGGACGCCTACGCCGCCGTCCAGGGCAACGCCATGAAGGTGTGGCGCGGCGAAGGCCGGTTCATCGACTTCCTGAAAGCCGACCCGGTGGTCTCCAAGGCCCTGACCGACGCCGAGCTCGAGGAGCTGTTCGACTACGGCTACCACACCAAGAACGTCGACGTGATCTTCAAGCGCGTTTTCGGCGAGCAGGCCTGATTTGACCCGCAAGGCGGGCTTCCCGGCGGTCGTGGACGCGGACACCCGCGTCCTGATCCTGGGCAGCCTGCCGGGCGAGGCCTCGCTGGCCGCGGGGCAGTATTACGGCAATCCCAGGAACGCGTTTTGGCGACTGATGGAGGGCGTGCTGGGCGCGCCCCTCGTCCCACTGGCCTATGACGATCGCCTGGCCGCCCTGCTGTCGCGCGGCGTGGGCCTGTGGGACGTGATCGCCGAGGCCGAGCGCCCCGGCAGCCTGGACGCCGCCATCCGTGATCCGGCGGCCAACGATCTGGTCGCCCTGGTCGAGACCCTGCCGGCCCTGCGGCTGGTGGCCTTCAACGGCGGAACGGCGGCCAAGCTGGGCGGCCGGCTGATCGGCGACCGGATCGCCACCCTGGCTCTGCCCTCCTCCAGCCCGGCCCACGCGGCGCGGTCGTTCGAGCAGAAGGCCGAGGCGTGGTCCGCCCTGGCCGCCCATCTCTAGCCGCCGCTGGACTTGGCAGCCTCCGTCGCCTCGCGCAGGATCCGGTCGGCCTCGGCCTTCCAGGCGGCGCGCGGCTTGATTCCGTCGGACGCCTTGCAGACGGTCTCCAGGTCCCCGTCATAGGTGAACAGCGACGGCTCGGCCAAGGCGCGGGCGTATTGCGCGCCCGAAACCGCCAGTTCCTCCTGGGGGATCGCGGTGCGGATCACATAGGTGTAGCCGGACCACAGCCCCCCGTAGAAGACGTCGTACTCGCCGTCCTTGGTCGGCTCGACGCAGCGCGCCTTGTCGTAAATGTAGTGGACCTTGGCCATGAAATAGAGCTGCAGGGCGCGCCCGTTGTCGTCGCCGGCCCACAGCGCGCCGCCTTCTCCCAGGCAGACGGCGCCCAGCTTGGCGCGGTTGTTCCACACGAAGTCGCGGGCCGCCCGCGCTTCGCCCGGCAGGCCCAGCTTGGGATTGAGGCCCGCGCAGGCCGAGGTCCCCGGGCCCCAGCGGTGCTCTAGGAAGTCGTTGGGCGCAGCCCGGGCCGGCCCTGCGCCGAGGGCCAACGCCATTCCGACCGCCATCAGACCGATTTTCATGCGTGCCCCCATCGCTCACCCCAGGTAGCAATGGCGTCGCCAGGATTGCAAGCCGCCGTCCGGCCGGAGCGCGCCCTCGTCCGGCGAAGATTACGAGATATTCATCTGCGTACGCCGGCCAAGTCGGGCAGCATCCCGGTTCCTGAGGGGAGACCTTTCACCATGCGCATGCTTCTGCTGGCCGCCGTTTCGCTGGCCGCCCTTTCCACCACCGCCCTCGCGGCCGATCCGGCTTCCACGCCCCAAGCGGGCAAGCCAATGTACGGCGACTGGGGCGTCGACCTGACCGCCGGCGACAAGTCGGTCTCGCCGGGCGCGAACTTCGACAAGTACGCGAACGGCGCCTGGGCCGCGCGCACCCAGATCCCCGCCGACCAGGGCTCGGCCGGCGTCGGCTACGACGTCTACAACCGCTCGCAGGACCAACTGCGCACCCTGATCGAGACGGCCGAGCCGTCCACCCAGATCGGCGCGCTGTACAAGAGTTTCGTCGACGAGGCCAAGGTCGAGGCGGCGGACGACAAGCCGCTGAAGGCCGACCTGGCCAAGAGCGCGGCGATCAAGACCAAGGCCGACTTCACCGTGGCCATGGGCCACACCCAAGGTGGCTTCGGCAGCGGGGTGTTCTCGCTGGACATCTATCCGGACGCCAAGAACCCCGAGGTCAACACCCTCTATATCGGCCAGGCCGGCCTGGGCATGCCTGACCGCGACTACTACCTGACCGACGGCTTCAAGCCGCAGCGCGAGGCCTATCTGGCCTTCGTCGAGCGGGCCCTGAAGATGGCCGGCTATCCGGACCCGGCCAAGTCGGCCGCCGACGTCCTGGCCTTCGAGACCAGGATCGCCAAGGTCAGCTGGGAGGTCGCCGAACGCCGCGACATCGACAAGACCTACAACCCCACCACCGTGGCCGAACTGAACGGCTACGCTCCCTTCCCCTGGTCGCCCTACCTGGCCGCCGCCGGCATGCCGGGCCTGACCAAGGTGGTGCTGGGCGAGAAGACCGCCGTGCGCGACATCGCCAAGGTCTATGACGAGACGCCGCTGGAGACCCTGAAGGCCTGGCAGACCTTCAACATTGTCGCCGAGACCTCGCCGTACCTCTCCAAGCGCTTCGTCGACAGCCGCTTCGAGTACATCAAGGTCCTGACCGGCCAGTCGGCCCTGCGCCCCCGCTGGAAACGCGGCGTGCAGCTGGTCGACGGCAGCCTGGGCGAGGTGGTCGGCCAGACCTATGTCGCCAAGTACTTCCCGCCCAGCTCCAAGGCCCAGATGGTCGAGCTGATCGCCAACCTGAAGACGGCGATGGCGGCCCGCATCGAGAAGGCGCCGTGGATGAGCCCGGCCACCAAGACCGAGGCCCTGGCCAAGCTCAGCAAGATGCAGGTGATGGTCGGCTATCCCGACAAGTGGCGCGACTATTCGGGCCTGAAGCTGGACGTGAACGACCTCTACGGCAACGTCGCCGCCAGCCGGAAGTTCGAGTGGGCCTACCAGCTGAGCGACCTGGGCAAGCCGGTCGACCACGGCAAGTGGGGCATGACCCCGCAGACCGTGAACGCCTACAACGGCGGGCTGGAGAACAAGATCGTGTTTCCGGCCGGCATCCTGCAGGCGCCCTATTTCGATCCCAACGCCGACCCGGCGGTGAACTACGGCGCGATCGGCGCGGTGATCGGCCACGAGATCAGCCACGGCTTCGACGACCAGGGCCGCAAGATCGACGCCACGGGCAAGCTGCGCGACTGGTGGACGCCGGAGGACGCCAAGCGCTTCGACGCCCAGGCCGACGTGCTGGGCAAGCAGTACGACGCCTACGAACCGGTCCCCGGCTCGCACATCAACGGCAAGCTGACCATGGGCGAGAACATCGCCGACCTGGCCGGGCTGCAGGTGGCGCTGGACGCCTACCACGCCTCGCTGGGCGGCAAGCCGGCGCCGGTGATCGGCGGGCTGACGGGCGACCAGCGCCTGTTCCTGGCCTTCGCCCAGTCCTGGCAGGACAAGTCGCGCGACGACTCGCTCAAGCAGCAGATGGCGTCCGACCCGCACTCGCCGTCGTCGTTCCGCGTGGTGGGCCCCACCCGCAACGTCGACGCCTGGTACGACGCCTTCGGGGTCAAGCCGGGCGACACCTACTACCTGCCGCCGGAAGCCCGTTCGCGGGTCTGGTAAAACAAAAGGGCCGCCCCACGGGGGCGGCCCTTTCTGCATCCGAGGATGAGAAGCCTTATTCGCCGGCGGCGATCTGGCCGCGGGCCAGGGCCAGCAGCTCGTCCATCTTCCGGCGGACCTCGCCCTCGCTGACATTGACGCCCGAGCCCTTCAGGTCGCCCGCGACCTTGCGCAGCACGTCCTCGTCGCCGGGCTGCTCGAAGTCGGACTTCACCACGGCGCGGGCGTACTCCTCGACGGTCGCCAGGCCCATCAGTTCGGCCGCCCATTCGCCCAGCAGGCGGTTGCGACGGGCGGTCGCCTTGAATTCCTGTTCCTGCTCCAGCGCGAACTTGCGTTCGAAACCCTGTTCGCGTTCGTCGAAGGTGGTCATGAAAGCCCCAATAGTCTCTGAGCCGGCTCCATATCCCGTGGCGAGCCGCCCGGCAATCGTAAGCAACGCCGCATAGCGCCCGATCCGTTCACAAAGCCGCTCACATTCCCGCCGACGAGGCTAGGGCCGTTTGCGCCAGGACCCGCGTTCGGCTAGTTTCGGGACGACATTTTTCGTGAGCGGCCTTGAGTCGAACGCCGCGCGCAGCTATCCGCCGCGCGCGCTTTTCGTTTCTCCGGAGATTTCCGGCCGGATTTTTCCGGGAGGGCGCGCCCGCAGCCAGAAGGGCCTCGACGAGAGCCATGACCACCCGCCGCAAGAAGATCTACGAAGGCAAGGCCAAGATCCTGTACGAGGGTCCCGAGCCGGGCACCCTCATCCAGTACTTCAAGGACGACGCCACCGCCTTCAACGCCCAGAAGAAGGCGGTCCTCGAAGGCAAGGGCGTGATCAACAACCGCATCAGCGAGTACATCATGACTCGCCTGAACGCGATCGGCGTGCAGAACCATTTCATCCGCCGCCTGAGCCTGCGCGAGCAGCTGATCAAGGAAGTTGAGATCATCCCGCTCGAGGTGGTGGTGCGCAACATCGCCGCCGGCTCGATCGCCACGCGCCTGGGCCTGACCGAAGGCACCCCGCTGCCGCGCTCGATCATCGAGTTCTACTACAAAGACGACAAGCTGGGCGACCCGATGGTCTCCGAGGAGCACATCACCGCGTTCAACTGGGCCGCCACCCAGGAGATCGACGACATGATGGCCATGGCCCTGCGGGTGAACGACTATCTGTCGGGTCTGTTCAGCGGCGTGGGCATCACCCTGGTGGACTTCAAGATCGAGTTCGGCCGCGTCTATGAAGGCGACTTCAGCCGCGTGATCCTGGCCGACGAGATCAGCCCCGACAGTTGCCGCCTGTGGGACTCGGCCACCAACGAGAAGATGGACAAGGACCGGTTCCGCCGCGACCTGGGCAATGTCATCGAAAGTTACACCGAAGTGGCCCGCCGCCTCGGCATCATGAAGGAAATGCCGACCGTCATCCAAGGCGGCGTGCACTAAGCGAGTGACCATGAAAGCCACTGTCCATGTGTTCCTGAAGCCCGGCGTGCTGGACGTCCAGGGCAAGGCCGTCGAGTCCGCCCTGCACGGCCTGGGCTGGGCCGGCGTGTCGGGCGCCCGGGTCGGCCGCACGATCGAGTTCGACCTGGCCGAAACCGACGCCGAGAAGGCCAAGGCCGAGGTCAAGGCCATGTGCGAGAAGCTGCTGGCCAACACGGTCATCGAAAGCTACCGCATCGACGTCGCCTAGAAACAACGATCGGGGACATGCGCCTGCGCATGTCCCCGGCCGGTTCGAGCGCCCTCCTCCGGAGCGGCGCTTTTTCTTTGCCGGATTCCCGGGTCGCCCCTTCCCCTCCAGCTTCGCCGCACCATGTTCGATGAAACCGGCGGAGGGATCGCATGAGCGCGAAGTACGAACTGGCCCAGGTCAACATCGGCCGCCTGCGGGCGCCGGTCGATCATCCGATGATCAAAGACTTCTTCGACAACCTCACGCCGATCAACGCCCTGGCCGAGGCTTCGCCCGGCTTCGTCTGGCGGCTGAAGGGCGAGGGCGACAATGCCTCGGACCTGCAGCCGTACGAGGATCCGCTGATCGCGATCAACATGTCGGTCTGGACCGACATCCCCTCGCTAGGCGCCTTCGTCTATCGCAGCGGCCACATCCAGTTCATGCGCCGCCGCCGCGAATGGTTCGAGCACATGGACCTCTACATGGTGCTGTGGTGGGTCCCGGCCGGCCATCGCCCGACCATCGAGGAGGCCAAGGAGAAGCTGGCCCTGCTCGAGGCCAACGGCCCGACGCCGGAAGCCTTCACCTTCAAGATCCCCTTCCCCGCCCCGGACGAGGCCAGCGTGGAGCCCGTGCTGGACGAATGCGCCTAGGCACCCTCTCCCGTCCGGTCTGAACGCTTCGCCCATTCGTGAGTTGTTTCCATAGGGCCCGGGCCCTGGCTGGGACAGTCTCGATGGGCGTAGGGCGTAGGGAATTCCTCTTGGGCTCCGGCCTGGCCATGGCGGCGGGATCGGCCCTCGCTCGACAATCCCTGCCGAGCGCGCCCCAGCCCTACCAGCCCCGCGCCGGCTATCCCAAGCCGACGGCGAGCCCGCCGGCGGCCGCGCCCAAACCCCCGACGTCGTACCCGAAGCCGGACGCCTTCGTTTCCCAGCCGCGGCCGACGACGGGGACGGCCCCCACGCCGGCCGCAGCGCCCGCCGTCTCGACGGCCGGGACCGACTGGGCCGCCGTGAAGGCTCAGTTCCAGACCGCGCCGGACGAGGTCAACATGAGCGCCATGCTGATCGCCACCCACCCCTTGCCGGTGCGCAAGGCGATCGACCAGTTCCGCCGCGAGATGGACTGGCGGCCGGTGACCTACCTCGAAGACAACAACCGCCGCCTGCAAGCCTACAGCCGCGCCGCCGCCGGCCGCTATCTGGGCCTGGACGGCGACCAGGTGGCCCTGACCGACAGCACAACCCTGGGCGCGGCGCTGGTCTATGGCGGACTGAAGCTGGGCTATGGCGACGAGATCATCACCACCAACCAGGACTACTACATCACCCACGAAAGCCTGCGCCGGGCCGCCCTGCGCAACGGCTCGGTGGTCAAGCGCATCGATCTGTTCGACAGCATCGAGACGGTGTCGGAAGCCGGCATGGTGACCCGGCTGATGGCGGCGGTCACGCCCAGGACCCGCGCCTTCGCCCTGACCTGGGTGCATTCCAGCACMGGTCTGAAGCTGCCCCTCGCCGCCATCTCGGCCGCCCTGGCCCAGGTGAACGCCACGCGCCAGGAGCCCGAGCGGATCGTGCTGGCCGTCGACGGCGTGCACGGCTTCGGCAACCAGGACGCCACCCTGGCCAGCCTGGGCTGCGACATCTTCATGGCCGGGTGCCACAAGTGGCTGTTCGGCCCGCGCGGCACGGGCATCATCGCCGCCAACGCCCAGGGCTGGTCGCGTTTGCGTCCCTCCGTGCCCAGCTATGTCGACAGCGCCGCCTGGACCGCCTGGATCAACAACGCGCCCCTGCTGGAGCACACCGACGGCCCGCTGATGTCGCCCGGCGGCTTCAAGGCCTTCGAGCACCTGTGGGCGATCCCGGCGGCCGTCGAGTTCCACGAGAAGATCGGCAAGCCCCAGGTGGCGGCCCGCACCGCCGAACTGGCCGAACAGCTGAAGGCGGGTCTGGCGCTGATGTCGCATGTCCGCCTGGTCACGCCCCGCGATCCGCGAATGTCGGCGGGGATCGTCTCGTTCGACGTCCAGGGCCTGTCGACCGATTCCGCCGTCGCCCGGCTGCGCCAGCGCCGGATCATCGCCTCGGCCGCGCCGTACGCGATCCAGCACGTACGGCTGACGCCCTCGATCATGAACTCTCCGGCCGAGGTGGACCTGGCCCTGGCCGAAGTTCGGGGCTTGGCGAGCGTTTAGGGGCGAAGCGGCGCTGACATCTCGCGCGAACGGTGCTACAGGCCCGCGCCATGAAAGCCGCCGTCGTCGTCTTCCCCGGTTCCAATTGCGATCGCGACTGCAAGGTCGCCATCGAGCGCTCCGCCGGAGCTCGTGTCGAAATGGTCTGGCACCAGGAGACGGCCCTGCCGGACGACCTGGACCTGATCGTCCTGCCCGGCGGCTTCTCCTACGGCGACTACTTGCGCTGCGGGGCCATGGCGGCCCAGAGCCCGGTGATGCGCGAAGTGATCGACGCGGCCAGCAAGGGCGTCGCGGTCGTCGGGATCTGCAACGGCTTCCAGGTGCTGTGCGAGGCGGGCCTGCTGCCCGGCGCCCTGCTGCGCAACGAGAAGCTGAAGTACATCTGCAAGCCGGTGGCCCTGGACGTGGTCAATAGCCAGACCCGCTTCACCGCCAGCTTCGGCGAGCAGCGCTCGGCCGTGATGACGGTCGGCAACGGCGAGGGCAACTTCTTCGCCGACGAGGAAACGCTGAACCGCATCGAGGGCGAAGGCCAGGTGGTGTTCCGCTACCAGGACAATCCCAACGGCTCGGCCCGCGACATCGCCGGCATCATGAACGCCGGCGGCAACGTCCTGGGCCTGATGCCCCACCCCGACCGCTCGTTCGATCCGGACCTGGGGTCGGAGGACGGGGCGATCCTCTTCCGCAGTATCTTCGCCAGCGCCTGACCCGGCTCAAGGAGGCTCCGATGCGTCGTTTCACGATCACCGCAGCCTCCCTTCTCGCCGCACTCGCGACGGCCGCCGTCGCCCATGCAGACAACCGCTGCGGCTACGGCGACTTCGCCTACGCCGCCCAGGACGGCGTGTCCGTCCACAACGTCTCGCCCCCGACCGGCGGACGGACCTACTTCCATGGCGACGGCGAAGGCTGCCCTGACGCGCCGGCCTGCAAGCTGAAAAGCTATCTGGTCGTCCAGGACGAGGTGCTGGTCAGCAAGGTCGAGAACGGCTGGGCCTGCGCCTGGTACGGCAAGGGCGAACGCCACACCGTCGGCTGGCTGAAGAAGGCCGACCTGGTCAAGTCGGCCGTCGCCCCCTCCGGCGAAGGCGACTGGCTGGGCGCCTGGCGCTTCGGCGACAACCAAATCACGATTACCCGCGACAGGAAGGGCTTCAAGGCCGAGGGCGAGGCGACCTGGAAAGGTCCGGCCTCGGTGCATGAGGGGTCGTTCAAGGGGCCGCTGGACGTCAAGGGCGTCGCCGCGTCCTACGGCGACCCGGAGGGCACGGAGCCCTTCTGCAGCGTCGATATGCGCCGCGTCAGCCGCTACATGGTGGTCGCCGACAACGGAGGCTGCGGTGGCGCGTCCGTGAGCTTCGACGGCGTCTACGTCCGCTAAGCGACATCGAAACGCTGTTATATTATAGCGCCCGTTGAAAACCGCTCCTAAGGTGCCCGCGCCATTGGGGAGCCTTTCCATGAGTCTTGCGTCGACCCTCCGCGCCGGCCTGCTGGCCGCCGCCGCCCTCACCGCCTTCGCCACCACTACCGTTCATGCCCAAACCCCGGCCCTGACACCGGACATCGACGGCAAGTACGTCGCGCCCCAGGCCGGCTACGACTACGACAAGCGCGTGGTCATGATCCCGATGCGCGACGGGACCAAGCTCTACACCGTGATCGTCGTGCCCAAGGGCGCCAAGAACGCCCCGATCCTGCTGACCCGCACGCCCTACAACGCCGCCAAGCGCACGGCGCGCAACGACAGCCCGTCCATGCTGACCACCCTGGCCGAGGGCGACAGCGTCTTCGTCCAGGCCGGCTACATCCGCGTGATCCAGGACATCCGCGGCAAGTACGGCTCGGAGGGCGACTACGTGATGACCCGCCCGCTGAAGGGGCCGCTGAACAACAGCGAGGTCGACCATTCGACCGACGCCTACGACACCATCGAGTGGCTGACCAAGAACGTGCCGGAGAGCAACGGCAAGGTCGGCATGCTGGGCAGCTCGTACGAGGGCTTCACCGTGGTGATGGCCCTGGTCAATCCGCACCCGGCCCTGAAGGTGGCCGCGCCGATGAGCCCGATGGTCGACGGCTGGATGGGCGACGACTGGTTCCACCACGGCGCCTTCCGCCAGCCGAACTTCGACTATTTCACCGGCCAGACCACCAAGCGCGGCGCGGGCGACAGCGTCCAGCGCGGCGGCTACGACGACTACCACACCTTCCTGAAGGCCGGTTCGGCCGGCGACTTCGCCAAGGCCCACGGGCTGGACGCGCTGCCCTGGTGGAAGAAGGTCAGCGAGCACCCGGCCTACGACGCCTTCTGGCAGGAGCAGGCGCTGGACAAGACCATGGCCAAGCAGCCCCTGACGGTGCCGACCATGTGGATCCAGGGCCTGTGGGACCAGGAGGACATGTGGGGCGCGGTGCACAGCTACGCCGCCGTCGAGCCCAAGGACGCGGCCAACGACAAGAACTACCTGGTGCTGGGCCCCTGGCGGCACAGCCAGGTCAATTACGACGCCTTCAACCTGGGCGTCTTCAAGTGGGACGGCGACACCGCCCTGCAGTTCCGCCGCGACGTGCTGCTGCCGTTCTTCAACCAGTACCTGAAGGACGGCGCGCCCAAGGCCGACACCCCGCCGGTGCTGATCTACGACCCGGGCCAAAACCACTGGGACCGCTACAAGTCTTGGCCGCAAGGCGGGACCAAGGCCCTGTACCTGGAGCCCAACGGCGGCCTGGGCTTCGCCGCCCCGGCGGCGGCCAAGGGCGCGGCGGCGTATKACGAATACGTCTCCGACCCGGCCAAGCCCGTGCCCTACATCCCGCGACCGATGCAGTTCGGCGACCGCAGCCGCTGGACGCCGTGGCTGGTCACCGACCAGCGCAGCGTCGCCGACCGCACCGATGTGCTGAGCTACGTCTCCGAGCCCCTGACCGCGCCGCTGAAGATCGCCGGCGTGCCGAAGGTGAACCTCACCGCCTCGACCAGCGGCACGGACAGCGACTGGGTGGTCAAGCTGATCGACGTCTATCCCGACGAGGTCCCCAGCCAGCCCGAGCTGGGCGGCTACCAGCTGGCCGTGGGCATGGACATCTTCMGCGGCCGCTATCGCGAGAGCTTCAGCGATCCCAAGGCGATCAAGCCGAACACGCCGCTGAAGTACCAGTTCATCCTGCCGACCGCGAACTACACCTTCCAGCCGGGTCACCGGATCATGGTCCAGGTGCAGTCCAGCTGGTTCCCGCTCTACGACCGCAACCCGCAGACCTTCGTGCCCAACATCTTCTTCGCCAAGCCGGCGGACTATGTGAAGGCCACCCAGCGGGTCTACCACGCGGGCGACACGGCCAGCTTCATCGAGCTGCCGGTGGTTCAGTAGGCCCCTCCGCCCCTTCGGGCCATCTCCCCCGGAGGGCGAGGAATAGAAAAAGGGCCGGCGGGTTMACCGCCGGCCCCTCCTTCACATCGGAGCGTTCGTCGTCAGCGGTCGCGCCGCTGCTGATCCGCTTGGTTGGCCTGGCCGCCGGGATTGCGGCCCTGCTCGTTCTGGCGATTACGGTCGCCCTGCTGATGCTGTTGGCCCGGGGCCTGTCGCTGCGGGTCGTTCTGCTGCTGTTGCGGGCCTCGGGTCTTGTTGTCACCCATGAGCTTTCTCCTTTGACAGCGCGCCGATCGCGCACGAGGGAGAAAACGGCCCGGGATTCACCCCGTTCCTTCTGCGAAGCTGCCTTAGTTCCGGCTTAGCTTTTGAATCTTCACCGGATTTTCGATGATCTGCCCCTTCATGTAGGGGTCGTCAGCCTTGCTGACGGTGGGGGCGTCATGGATTTTGCGGACCACGTCCATGCCCTCGACCACCTTGCCGAACGCGGCGAAGCCCTGGCCGTCCTTGTTCCGCGCGCCGCCGAAATCCAGGGCCGGGTTGTCACCCAGGCAGATGAAGAACTCCGACCCCGCCGTACCCGGCGCGCCGMGCGCCATCGAGATCACGCCGTCGGTGTGCAGGAGGCCCGTGCCCTTGGTCGTCTCGTGGGCGATGGCCGGCAGCGGGCTGTCGTCGCGGTTCAACCCGCCCTGGATGACGCTGATGGTGGCCGGGTTGTTGTCGTTCTTCGGCGAGACGGTCCGGTAGAAGGTCCCGCCGTCCAGCAGATGCTTGTCGGCATAGGCCAGGAAGTTGGCCACAGTGATCGGCGCCTTGTCGGGATACAGCTCGATGACGATCGGCCCCAGGTCGGTGACCATCCGCACCCGGACGGGCGCGGGGCCGGCGGCCGTCAGCGGCAAGGCGGCGGCGAGCGCCAGCAGATGGCGGCGGGAGATCATGGGGCGGCTCGCTTCACATCGGTGTGGATGAACTCATTTCCCTTGAACAGCAGCGGTTCGTCCAGGGACTTGGCCAGGGCGTAGACGAAACTGTCGCCGTAATTCAGTTCGGCGTCATGCTGGCCCTTCCCGTAGGTCCGCCGAGCCTCGGCCGCCGCGTAGGCCTGCTCGGCGGTCACGGCGACAACCTCGATCCGCAGTTGGGCGAGGTCGCGATTCAGCAGGGAAATCCCCTTCTCCGGACTTATCCGACGCATATAGACCTCGGCCGCCTCGACGTAGGACGCCGCCGACATCCGACGGCGCTTGGCGCGCAGCATCAGGACATAGAACGCATCGCGCTCTGGTTCCTTCAAGGCCAGGGCCAGCAGGGCGGAGGTGTCGATGATCATCCGATCGGCTGACCGTGCTCGTCGTAAAGTTCGGCCTCGATCTCCCGCCAATCTCTGGGATCGAGCACCGGGCGCGCATCCAACTCCGCGAAGAAGGCCTGCTTGGCCGCCTCTTCGGCGTCCGTCAGCGCGAAGGGTTCAGACAACCGCGCCACCTTCTCGACCAGGGCCTGATGGATCGCCTCGGTCAGGCTTTCCCCCGTCACGTCAGCGACTTGCCGCGCCAAGGCCTCGGTCTCCGCCCGCTTGATGCTGATGCCCATTCTAGAAACACCTTTGACCTTTCTAGAATATAGCGGAATCCCCCGGGCCACGCTAGAAGGCCCGCCCATGAGCACCTCGACCTCCCCCGCGAAGTCCATGGCCGAGACGGCCGCCGAATTTGGCCTCAAGCCGGAGGAGTACGCCGTCGTCCTCGACCGCCTGGGCCGCGAGCCCAACCTGGTCGAGCTGGGCGTGTTCTCGGTGATGTGGTCCGAGCACTGCTCGTACAAGTCGTCGAAGAACCAGCTGAAGAAGTTCCCGATCACCGGCCCGCGCGTGATCTGCGGCCCCGGCGAGAACGCCGGCGTGATCGACATCGACGACGGCGACGCCATCATCTTCAAGATGGAGAGCCACAACCACCCGTCCTACATCGAGCCCTACCAGGGCGCGGCGACGGGCGTGGGCGGCATCATGCGCGACGTCTTCACGATGGGCGCGCGGCCGATCGCCCTCTTGAACGCCCTGCGCTTCGGCGAGCCCGACCATCCCAAGACCAAGCGCCTCGTGGACGGCGTGGTGGCCGGCATCGCCGGCTACGGCAACTGCGTGGGCGTGCCCACGGTCGCCGGCGAGACCAACTTCCATAAGGGCTACAACGGCAACATCCTGGTCAACGCCATGTGCGTGGGCCTGGCCGACGCCGACAAGATCTTCTACTCGGCCGCGCCCGGCGCGGGCTTGGCCGTGGTCTATTTCGGCTCCAAGACCGGCCGCGACGGCATCCACGGCGCGACCATGTCGTCGGCGGAGTTCTCGGAGGACTCCGAGGAGAAGCGCCCGACGGTGCAGGTCGGCGACCCCTTCGCCGAGAAGCTGCTGATCGAAGCCACCCTCGAGCTGATGGCCACCGGCGCCGTCGCCGCCATCCAGGACATGGGCGCGGCGGGCCTGACCTCCTCGTCGGTCGAGATGGCCGGCAAGGGCGGGGTGGGCATCGAGCTGGACATGGACATGGTGCCCCAGCGCGAAACCGGCATGAGCGCCTACGAGATGATGCTGTCGGAAAGCCAGGAGCGCATGCTGGCGGTCCTGAAGCCCGGCCGCGAGAAGGACGGCCACGCCATCTTCGAGAAGTGGGGCCTGGACGCCGCCGTCATCGGCCACACCACCGACACTGGCCACCTGGTGCTCAAGCACCACGGCGAGATCGTCTGCGACGTGCCCCTGGCCCCGCTGTTCGACGACGCGCCGCTGTATGACCGCCCGTGGGTCCAGCCGACGCTGCATCCGCACCTCGACCCGGGCAAGATCGCCGCGCCGGCCGACTGGAACGCCGCCGTGCTGAAGGTGGTCGGCAGCCCCGACATGGCCTCCAAGCGCTGGCTGTGGGAGCAGTACGACCGTCACGTGATGGCCGACACCCTGGAAGACAGCGCCACCGGCTGCGACGCCGGCATCGTGCGCATCCACGGCAAGGGCAAGGCCATCGCCGTGACCAGCGACGTCACCCCGCGCTACGTCCAGAACGACCCCTACGAGGGCGGCAAGCAGGCGGTGGCCGAGGCCTGGCGCAACCTGACGGCCGCCGGCTCGACCCCGATCGCCATCACCGACAACCTCAACTTCGGCAGCCCCGAAAAGCCCGAGACCATGGGTCAGATCGTGCGCGCCACCGACGGCATGGCCGAGGCCTGCCGGGCGCTGGACTTCCCGGTCGTGTCGGGCAACGTCAGCCTCTACAACGAGACCAACGGCGTCGCCATTCCGCCGACCCCGACGGTCGGCGCCGTGGGCCTGATCGACGACTACGACCTGCGCATGGGCTTCGGCAACGTGGCCGAGGGCGACACCCTGGTGCTGATCGGTGAGACCCATGGCGAACTGGGCGCCTCGATCTATCTGCGCGAGATCCTGGGCCGCGAGGACGGCGCGCCGCCGCCGGTGGACCTGGCCCTGGAGCGCAAGAACGGCGACTTCGTGCGCGGCCTGATCCCGACCGGCATGGTCGCGGGTCTGCACGACCTGTCGGACGGCGGCCTGCTGATCGCCGCGGCCGACATCGCCCTGGCCAGCAGGGTCGGCGTCACCCTGAACGCCACCAGCCACGCCCACGCCCACCCCTACCTGTTCGGCGAGGACCAGGCCCGCTACCTGGTGGCCACGCCCGATCCGGACGCGGTGCTGGCGGCGGCCAAGGAGGCCGGCGTGCACGCCAACCTGGCCGGCGTGGCGGGCGGCGACGCCTTCGCCTCGACCGACCTGTTCAGCATCCCGCTCGAAACCCTGCGCACGGCCCACGAGGCCTGGCTGCCGGGCTTCATGGGCGCCGTGGCTTAAAGGACCTCAGCATGCGTATGACCTCGATTCTCGCCACGGCGAGCCTGGCCCTGTCGCTGCTGGCGGCCTGCGCGCCCGCGCCGGCTCCGCAACCGGCCGCCCAGAGCGCCGACGCCTCGTGCGCGGCGCGCGGCGGCGCGATGCAGCCGGTCGGCAAGCTGCAGCGCCCGACCTGCGTCGTGCCCTACGCCGACGCCGGCAAGACCTGCTCGGACAAGGCCGACTGCCAGGGAGCGTGCATCGCCGAGGGCAACCTGGAAGCCCAGGGCGCCACGACCGGCCAGTGCCAGAAGACCAACGTCCAGTTCGGCTGCTACGCCAAGATCGTGGGCGGCAAGACGACGGGCGCGATCTGCGTCGACTAGCGGATCGGGGACATGCCCTCGCGGCGTGTCCCCACCAGCATCCACGGCGCCAAGACCTGGGGACACGCCGCAAGGGCGTGCCCCGGCCGTCAGCGTCGCCCGCGCGCCACCTGGGCCACCCGCTCCAGCACCACGGGCCCCGCCGCCGGGCCGGCCGAATAGACGAAGTCCGGGCTGTCCATCGGCTTGCCCGAGCGGCGGTCCACCAGCACCGGCTCGGCGGGCAGGCCGGTGACCGCATCGACCAGGTGGCTGGCGACGCCCTCGGTCGCGTAGTGGCGGTTGCCGAAGGCCATCAGCGCCGTCATCACCGGCGCGAAGTCCCGCCCCAGGTCGGTCAGCACATACTCGTGGCGCACGGGCCGCTCCTGGTAGGGTCGGCGCTCCAGGAAGCCCGCCTCGACCAGGGCCGCCAGCCGCTGGGTCAGGATGTTGGGCGCCACGCCCAGGCTCTTCTCGAACTGGTCGAATTTCGACAAGCCCTGCAGGGCGTCGCGCAGGATCATCAGGCTCCAGGTGTCGCCCACACGCTCCAGCGTGCGGCCCACGGGGCATTGTCCAGGATCGAAGGCGCGTCGGGTCATGGGGCTAATATAGGCAATCGCTAGCAAATCGAAAGTTAGTCACTTGTGTTTTGAAAGTGACTTCCCATTTCAGCGTCACGACGGACCAAGGGGCCCGCCAACAAGGACGAGAAGATGATGAGCAAGCAAGACATCCGCGGCGCGGCCCTGATCACCGGCGCCTCCACCGGCATCGGCGCCACCTATGCCGACCGCCTGGCCCGCGCCGGCCACGACCTGATCCTGGTGGCCCGCGACACAGGCCGCCTGGGCGCCCTGGCCGCCCGACTGCGCGGCGAGACCGGCGTGAACGTCGACATCATCACCGCCGACCTGACAGACAAGGCCGACCTGGCCCGAGTCGAGGCCCGGCTGGCCGAAGACGCCTCGATCGACATCCTGATCAACAATGCGGGCGTCGCCCTGGCCGGCCCGTTCGTCCAGCAGGACATCGACCGGGTCGAGAGCATGATCCAGCTGAACGTGGTTTCGGTGACCCGCTTGGCCCACGCCGCCGCCAAGGCCTTCGCGGCCCGCGACCGCGGCGCGATCGTCAACATCTCGTCCGTGGTCGGCCTGGCCCCCGAGCTGCAGTCGGCCGTCTACGGCGCGACCAAGGCCTATGTGACCTATTTCACCCAGACCCTGCGCCTGCAGCTCAGCCCCAACATCCAGCTCCAGGCCGTGCTGCCGGGCGCGACCCGCACCGAGATCTGGGACCGCTCGGGCAGYGGCGGCGCCGACGCCCTGGACCAGACCATCGTGATGGAGGTCGACGACCTGGTGGACGCGGCCCTGGCCGGCTTCCATCAGGGCGAGTTGATCACCATCCCGTCCCTGCCCGACGCGGCCGACTTCGCGGCCTATGACGCGGCCCGGGTGAAGCTGCTGCCGAACCTGTCGCGCAACCGTTCGGCCGCCCGTTACAAGGTCGGCGAACCGGCCTAGGCGGACTGTGGGCGAGATCGGAGCCGCTCCGGTCTCGCCCCCTACCTTCGGCGCCCGTCACGACATTGCCGCCTCGTGACACTATCTATCAGGTGACGACGAGAGATGGCCGGGAACGAACGCCGCGCCCGGTCGCTTGTCCGCCACCTGAGGAGACCGACATGGCCGCCATTCCGAACCTGGACGAGTTCATTCTCGAGGAAACCGCCGAGGGGATCTTCCTGACCGTCACCGGCGACGACGAGCAGACCCTGAAGCTGAAGGTCACGCTCGACGACCTGGAAGAGATCGTCGAGGTCATCGACGAGGTGTTCGGCCTGGAGGCGGAGGACGACGACGAGGCCGAAGAGGAAGAAAGCGCGGGCTAGGGCCTATCGCCCCGCCGCCCGGCTCAGCCCGTCCAGGTCGTCGTCCAGCGCCCGGGTGGCCATCACCACGGTGGCCACCGCGTTCTTGAAGAACGTCTGCGGCACCGTGGCGAAGTCGTCGGTGGGCTGGTGGTATTCGGGGTGGTCCTCGACGCCGAAATAGACCCAGGGCACGCCGGCCGTGGCGAAGGGGCCCTGGTCCGACTGCTGGGTCCAGTTGTTCTCCTTGCCGTGCAGGTCGGTGTCGTGGCCCAGCAGCAGCTTGACCGGCGCGGCCTTCGCCACGCCCTCCAGCACCGGCTTCAGCCAGGGCTGGGGCCCCGCCCCGCTGACATAGAGCTGGTTGCGGGGGTTCTTGCTGATCATGTCGAAATTGACGTTCAGCCCGATCTTGTCCAGCKGGACGGGCGGATCGGCGACGAAGGCCTTGGCGCCCTTCAGCCCGCTCTCCTCGCCGTCGAAGGCGACGATCAGCACGGTGTGGCGTGGCGGCCGGGCCTTGAACGCCTCGGCCACGGCCAGCAGGCCCGCCACGCCCGAGGCGTTGTCGTCGGCTCCGTTATAGACCTGCCCCTTGCGCACCCCGAGGTGGTCGTAGTGGGCCGAGACCACCAGCACCTTGTCCGAGCTGGACGTGCCCTCGATCCGCGCCACCAGGTTCACGCCGGTGATGTCCTTGCCGAAGACCTTCGGCTTGATGGTGAAGGCTTGCTCGAACGTCCCGCCTTGCGGCCGCAGCCCGATCTCGTTGAAGCGCTTAACAATGTAGGCCCGCGCCTTGGCCCCGCCCGGCGTGCCGACGCCCCTGCCCTCCATGGCGTCGGCCGACAGGATGCGGACGTCGTCCAGCGCATGAGCGCCGGGCTTGGGCGCGGCGTGGACTGTGGGGGACAGGCCGACGAGCAGCACGGCCAAGGCGGCGGAGGATCGGAGGAACGAACGGGTCATACGCCTTCAATGCGACTGCTCGGCGAAGGCCGCAAGCCACTCTTCCTGGGTCTGGTCGCCAGGCCGCCAGTCGCGGACCCATTGGAATGTTGGGCTTATGTCCCTGCCGTAAACCGCGCCGAGCCGTTTGCTTCGCCGAGCCGCGCTCCGTAGGGCGTGGACATCGCGCGCGGTGCATCCGACCGCGTCGGGATCGTTCTCTAGACCTGGCCAAGGTCTGCGCGGCCGGTCGTCGTACGTGTTCTGCCAGGCTTTCCAGTCCGGCGGGCCGCAGAGCACAGGCCAGACGTCGAAGGTCGTGATCCGCCCCTGTGGGTCGCGCCGCATGGCCCGCAGACCATAGTAGTTATACTCATCCGCCGTCGGTGGCTCGGCGATCTTGTCTCCCGGGACCAGCACCTGGACAATCGCGGGTTCGCCCGCCACCAGGAGATAGTCTCCGCGGGAGGGCTCGACCGTCCGCAAGATAAGACGATCGCCGGGCGGCAGCAGGACGGGCTTGACGCATTCGGGCCACGCGGCGCTGGGCGCGTCGGCCGAGAACCTGCAATCGGGCTCGCTCGCCATCCACCAGCCCGACCGCACCGCCGGGGCCTGGCGCGCATCCTCGGCCGTGAACCAGGGTTGGCTGGACTTCACGTAGTTCGTACAGCCGCCCAGCCCGAGTAATGCGCCGAGCCAAACCCATCGGAACGAGCGCATCACGACCACCTCACGGAATGTTCACGTCGCCGTGATCATTCCGTGAAACTCCGTTATCACGCAAGTCGAGAAAGCAACGTTTCGGCTGGGGCGCACATTTTTCCGTATGCCCGTTCTTAAGGTTTAAGCGGCATACCCAAGGTCGAGAGATTCGGAGTTCATCGCCGTGCCCATGTCCTTCCCCGACCTCGAAGCGCGCCTGCACGAAGCCTTCCCGGACGCTGAGATCGTGCTGACCGACCTGGCGGGCGACGGCGACCACTACAAGGCGCGGATCGTCTCGCCGGCCTTCCGCGGCCTGAACCGGGTCAAGCAGCACCAGATGGTCAACCGCGCCCTGGCCGACGTGCTGGGCGGGACGCTGCACGCCCTGGCCCTCGAAACCGCCGCCCCCACGGAGTAGCCCATGCGCTATCGCCCCTTCGGAAGCGCGGGCGTGGCGGTCTCGGCGATCACGCTGAGGCTGGAGGACCAACCCCGCCTGCGCGGCGCCGACTGGCGCAAGCTAATCTTCGCGGCGCTGGAAAGCGGCATCAACAGCTTCGAGATCGACGGCGTCTCGCCCGCCCTGATCGAGGGCGCGACCGAGGCCTTCTCGACGGTCGAGCGGCGGCTGCTGTTCATCGCCTGGCGGCTGCGCGGCTCCAGCGACCGCGCCCTGCGCGCCCAGGCCGTGCATGACATGATCGAGCAGGCCCTGGACCGTACGGGCCTGGGCCACCTGGACCTGGCCGTCCTGGACGATCCGGACGCCAACGCCTTCCCCGCCGAGACCCTGGAGCAGCTGAAGGCCCTGCGCGCCGCGCGGCTGATCCGCCTGCTGGGCGTGGCCGGGGCCGGCGACAAGTTCGACGCCTATGTGGCCTCGGGCCAGTTCGAGGCCATGGCCACGCCGTTCAACCTGGCCTCGGGCTGGGTGGAGCGCAATCGCGTCCGCGCCGCCATGACCCGCGAAATGGCGGTGATCGGGCTGGACTACTGGCCCGACGTGCTGCGCGAGGAGCACAAGGCCAGCTTCCTGCCCAAGCCGTCGCTGTGGCGGCGCAAGACCGACCCGCTGGCCGACGTCGGCGGCTACGACTTCCTGCGTAGCACGCCCGGTTGGAACGCCCAGCAGATCTGCCTGGCCTACGCCCTGACCGAACCGTCCCTGGCCACCGTCCACGTGACCGCCGGCACGCCCGCCGAGGTGGAGGGCCTGGCCGCGATCGTCGAGCGCGACCTGCCCACCGGCTGCGCCGCCCAGATCGAGATGGCCCGCTTCTCGGCCCAGCGCGCCGAGGGGTCAAAGCGTCGCGCCTGAGCTTCGCGAGTCCCGCCAAGGCTTGACCCCGGGGGTCGCGGCGCCTAGCTGAGAGCCTACGCCCAAGGATTTCCTTCAATGACCGACGTCGCCTCCTCCCCCGCCCTCGACTTCATCGCCAAGACCGTGGCCGAAAACCCCGTGGTCCTGTTCATGAAGGGCGTGCCGGACCAGCCGCGCTGCGGCTTCTCGTCGATCACCGTGCAGATCCTCGACCATCTGGGCGTGTCGTTCGTCGGCGTCGACGTCCTGCAGGACGACGAACTTCGCCAGGGCGTCAAGACCTTCACCGACTGGCCGACCATTCCCCAGCTCTACGTCAAGGGCGAGTTTATCGGCGGCAGCGACATCGTCCGCGAGATGTTCCAGTCGGGCGAGCTGAAGACCCTCTTCGCCGATCAGGGCCTGATCGAAGCTTGAGCCGCGTCTTCGTCCCCCCGGGCGACGCCTACAGCCTGACCTTCATCCCGAAGGCGTCGGACATCGACGCCAACGGCCACGTCAACAACGTGGTCTATCTGGCCTGGGCCCAGGACCTGGCCATCGCGCACTGGGACGCCTGGGCCACGCCCGAGGAACGCGCGCCCTGGAGCTGGATCGCCCGCCGCCACGAGATCGACTACCGTCGCGAACTGCTGCCGCACGAGACCGCCACGGGCTACACCTGGGTGGGCGAGCTGAAGGGTCCGCGCTTCGAGCGCTATATCCGCATCGACGGTCCGGACGGCGAGATGTGCGCCCAGTGCCGGACCGACTGGGTGCTGATCGACATCGCCGCCAAGCGCCCCGCGCGGGTGCTGCCCTGGATGGTCGAACGGTTCACGCCGAAGGGCTGATCGGGCTCTTCGCAGGCCGATAGATCTTCAGCATCCGAAGGCCGCCGCACCGCGAGCAGAAGCCCAGCGTGTGCTTCTCGCCGGCCGCCTTGTAGCGGATACCGCCCGCCGCCAGCAGCGACTTCTCGCGGCCGCAGACCGTGCAGCGCATCTTCCACTCGGCGGACTCCCGCGCGATGTCGTTCCCCAGGTTCTGGAATGCGCGCGCGATCGTCTTGAACATGCTCGCAGGATGATGCGCCCGGCGGCCCGCCGTCAACGCGCCACCGGATTGAGCACGGCCAGACGCCCCTGCCCCGGCAGTCCCAGCTCCTGGTAGCTGAAGCGCACGTCCACCGTGGTCGGCGCGCGCCGACACAGGTCCAGCCGCTTGCGGGCGAAGGCCACTGTCGGCTGGGCGCCGGATCGGTCGACATAGAAGGCGAAGTCGTCCCGCGTCGTGCAGCCGGTGGAGGCCACGCTCAGGGTCAATCCCGAGGCGTCGGCCTGGACGGCGGTCAAGGCTTCCAGCTCGCCCGCGTCCTGGCCCTTGCCGGCCACCAGAGTCACTCCGCCGCCCGAGGTCGCGCAGCCGCCCAGGACCAGCAGCAGTCCCCCGGTCAGCAGTCGGCGTCGGTCGAGGTTCATGTACAACCTTGGCAAGAACGGGAAACTAGGCCCTAGTTTGCCCACGGCCCAGCCGCGCGCAACCGACGAGACCCCAGTGCTTCGTAAATTCGCTTCGATCGCTTCGATGGCCGCCTGTGTGGCCGCCGCCTCCCCCGCCCTTTCCGCCGACAAGGGGGCAGCCGACTACAAGGCCCTCGACGCCGAGGCCGCCCGGCTGATGACGGTCGGCAAGATTCCCGGCCTGGCCTACGCCGTGATCGAGGACGGCAAGGTCGCCCATGTCAGCGCCCAGGGCTGGGCCAATGTCGAGCAGAAGCGGCCGCTGCAAACCGATACGGTGATGTACGCCGCCTCGATCACCAAGGCGGCCTTCGGCCAGTACGTGCTGATGCTGGTCGACGACGGCAAGCTGGACTTGGACAGGCCGATCAAGGCCTACCTGCCCAAGCCGCTGCCCGAGTACGACGCCTACAAGGACCTGGCGGCCGACCCGCGCTGGGAGAAGATCACCCCGCGCATGCTGATGACCCATACGGCGGGGTTCCCCAATTTCCGCTGGCTGAACGCCGACGAGAAGCTGGACATCAAGACCGATCCCGGCACGCGCTACGTCTATTCGGGCGAAGGCCTGAACCTGATGCAGTTCGTCATCGAGCAGGGCCTGGGCCTGAAGGTCGGCGACGAGATGGACCGCCGCATCTTCCAGCCGCTGGGCATGACCCGCAGCGCCATGAGCTGGCGACCCGACTTCCGCCCAAACCTGGCGGACGGCTACCACGCCGACGGCAAGTTCGAGGAGCACGACGAACGCAGCAGCGTGAAGGCGGCCGGCTCGCTGGACACCACGATCGATGACCTGTCGAAGCTGGCGGCGGCCATGGTCTCAGGCCGGGGTCTGTCGCCAAGGTCGGCGGCCGAGCGGATCAAGCCCAGCTTCCCGATCGTCAATGTCAGCCAGTTCCCGCCGACACTGACCGGCGGCAATCCGGCCAACGCCAGGATCGGCCTGGCGGCCGGGATCGGGGTGGTGGTGTTCGACGGTCCGCAGGGCCACGCCTTCTTCAAGGGCGGCCACAACGACATCACCGACAACATGCTGGTCTGCGTCCAGCGCGGCCGGCGCTGCATCGTCCTGCTGACCAACAGCGGCGTCGGTCAGCGGATCTTCCCGCCGCTGGTCGCGGCGGCGCTGGGCGATACGGGCGCGCCGTGGGCGTGGGAATACGGCCGCGCCCTCCCGGTGGAAGCGCCCTAGGCGGCCTGCTGGTCCGAGGCCGTCGTCGACAGGGTCTCACGCAGGCGGGCGGCCACGTCGCCCAGGGTGATGCGCGACAGGGCCGCGTCGACGTCGGGCGCGCCCTCGGCGGCCATCGAGCTGGCCAGGCCGGCGGTGAAGTCGGTGATAGCGGTGATGTGCTGGGCCAGCATGTCGACCATGTGCAGTTCCTGCATCACGGCCATCCGGCTTTCCATCGGCACCTTCTCGAGAATCTGGCCCAAGGCGCTGTCCAGGTGGCCGCAAGAGACGGCGGCGATCGACATTTCGGCCGACAGGGCCTCGAGCAGGCCGACGATGCCGGCGGCTTTCTGGACTTCGAGCGTCGTGGTCATGGCTTTTCCCCCAAGCGTTTCAAACGGATAGCGCCTGGGGCGTTGCCGCAGGGTTAAGGCCGGCGGAAACCATGGCGACGAATTGTCGCGAAAGCTCAGCTCCAGGGGCCGATCCTGCGCCCATCACCGACAGCGTCGCCCGCGGGCACGGCCGTGCCGACCCGCCCGCGCGTCGCCTGGCTGACGCCCAGCCGCAGCAGGGCCTCGACGCGGTTGTGGGTGGCCGGGTGGGTCGAGAACAGGTTATCGGCGCCCTTGCCGGCCAGCGGATTGATGATGAACAGGTGCGCCGTGGCCGGATTGCGCTCGGCCTCGTAGTTCACCGCGCCGCCGCGGGCATAGGCTTCGATCTTCTCCAGCGCCCGGGCCAGGGCCCGGCCGTCGCCGGCGATCTCGGCGCCGATGCGGTCGGCCTCGTACTCGCGCGAGCGGCTGATGGCCATCTGCACCAGCATGGCGGCGATGGGGGCGAGGATGGCCAGGGCGATGGTCCCGATCAGGCCGCCCGGCCGTTCGTCGTCGTCGCGCGAGCCGCCGAAGAAGAAGGCGAAGTTGGCCAGGGCCGAGATCGCGCCGGCGATGGTGGCCGTCACGGTCATAGTCAGGGTGTCGCGGTTCTTCACGTGGGCCAGTTMGTGGGCCATGACGCCGCGGATCTCGTCGCGGTCCAGCAGGCCCAGCAGGCCCGTGCTGGCGGCCACGGCGGCGTGGGCCGGGTCGCGGCCGGTGGCGAAGGCGTTGGGCTGGTCGCTGTCAATCACCGTGATGCGCGGACGCGGCAGGCCGGCCCGGCGCGCCAGCTCCTCGACGTCGCCGACATACTGGCGGACCATCGGCACGGGGTGGCTCGCATCGACCTCGACCGCGCCGTACATCCGCAGCACGATCTTGTCGGCGTTCCAGTACGAGAACAGGTTCATGCCCACGGCGAACACCAGGGCGATCAGCATGCCGCTCGGGCCGCCGATCATGTAGCCGGCCCCGACGAACAGCGCCGTCAGGCCGGCCAGGAGGGCGAAGGTCTTGAAGTGGTTCATGTCTCTAACGTGGGATCGTGATCAGTCGAAGATGTCGAACAGGTCGAAGCGCTTCTTCTTGCCGTAGTGCCCCTGCCCGTGGTGGCGGCGCTCATCGTCGTGGCGATAGTCATTTGGGCGGTAGTCGCCGCGAGGGTCCGCACGCTCGCGCGGCCGCTCGTAGTCGGGAAGGCGCGGCGTGGCGGGCTGGGGTTCGCCCCGCTCCATGGCCATCAGTTTCTCCAGCTCGCCGCGGTCCAGCCATACGCCCCKGCATTGGGGGCACATGTCGAACTCGACGCTGGCGCGCTGTACGGCCTGCATGGAGGCGTCGCAGTTGGGGCACATCAGAAGCGGCATCGGGCGGTCCCTGTCCAAAGGATGGATCGGGTGTTCCCGATGCTGAATCCGATCCGAGGGAGGGGGGATAACCGGACCCAAAGCACATCGAGAACACCCGATGCGGTCCGACATCACGAGTGCTTGCATCACTCGCCAGAGGGGCCCGGCCCGCTCTTGAGAGTTAGGAGCCCCGGAAAGCGGTTCAAGGGCCGAAAACGAAAAAGGCCCCGGATTTCTCCGGGGCCTTTCCGATCGTCTTCGAGATCGACGCTTACGAAGCGTAGAATTCGACGACGAGGTTCGGTTCCATCTTCACCGGATACGGCACTTCGGCCAGTTCCGGCGCGCGGACGAAGGTGGCCGACAGGCCCTTGGCGTCCACGGTGACGTAGTCGCAGAAATCACGCTCGGCCGAAGCGACGGCTTCCAGCACCAGGGCCATGTTGCGCGACTTTTCGCGGACGGTGATCACGTCGCCGGCCTTGCAGCGGTACGAAGCGATGTTCACGCGCTTGCCGTTCACCTGCACGTGGCCGTGGTTCACGAACTGACGGGCGGCGAACACGGTCGGCACGAACTTGGCGCGGTAGACGATGGCGTCCAGGCGCGACTCGAGCAGGCCGATCAGGTTTTCCGAGGTGTTGCCCTTGCGGCGGGCGGCTTCCTCGTAGGTGCGCGAGAATTGCTTCTCGGTCAGGTTGCCGTAGTAACCCTTCAGCTTCTGCTTGGCGCGCAGCTGCAGGCCGAAGTCCGAAACCTTCTGCTTGCGGCGCTGGCCGTGCTGGCCGGGGCCGTAGGACCGCTGGTTCACCGGCGACTTCGGCCGGCCCCAGAGGTTTTCGCCCATACGGCGGTCGATCTTGTACTTGGCGCTATGGCGCTTGGACATAAGTCACTCTTCATATCGATCCGGGCCGGCTCCCTCGGAAGGGTGCGATCTCAACGGCGGCTTCGGGTCATTCCGTCATGCGATTTTCGCGCCGTCCGGCAAGCCGGCAGCGAGAAGGGGCGGTATATGACGGAGGGGCGGCGGGGAGTCAATCAGCCGTGACTGTCTAATGGATGTCCTCGTTGAGCAGCCGGGGCTGCTTCAGCCCGGCTTCATGCAAGGCCCGCATCATCGCGAACATGCGGCCGTAGGGCACTTCGGCGTCGAAACGGATCGAAAGCGAATAGTCCTCTCGCCCGTGGATCTCGTGGAGCAACAGAGGAACCACATCCGCATCCCGAACCTGACGGTCCCCCACGAAGGCCGCGCCGTCGCTTCGCAGACTGACAAAGAACGCAGCGGGCGACCTGCAGACGCCGAAACAATCCATCGGCGGCTGATCCAGCTGAACACCAGACTTCGTGGACGAAGCGGCGATCGCCACCACCGCAAACACCGCCAGCAGCACGGGGATCAGCGGCGTCAGGTTGATCGCCGCCATCGGCCGCGCCTCGAACCGTCCGGTCAATCGTCGCGCCATTGGTCGCTCCCCCAGGCGCCCAGACTGGTCCGGCCGGACGGCGGGCGCAAGCTTCCGCTACCGGGTCGCCGCGACGGCGGTGTTCATCAGGCCCGGCGTGAACCGCCGCAGCGATCGCGCCACCTCGATCGGGTACACGCCCATGTTCCGGGGGCTGTAGTGCTTCCAGCGCCCGACCCATGGCGACAGGTTGTCCAGAACATAGGTGTCGTCGACCACCAGCACGGCGTGGGCCTGCCTGCCGTAGCCGAAAACGGCCAGTTGCATGCGCGAGGCGCTCCAGCCCAGTTGCTGCAGGACGCGGGCCTTGGTCAGGGCGAAGTCCTCGCAATCGCCCTTGCCGTCGGCGGGCGCCTCGACCCAGACGTCGTCGACCCCGTAGTGGTCCAGGTCGTCGACGATCGCGATGCGCTTGTTGGTCTCGCGCGTCACGCACTGCAGTTGGGCTTCACCGGTCAGGGCGGCGCAACGCGTGGCTCGCGCCCGGGCGCTGGAGCCGACGATGTAGGCGGCCGCCAGGAATCCGCAGAGCGCGCCGACGCCGGCGCCGACCAGAAACGCCTTGCGAAGGGTCACGACACGGCCCCGAGGGTCCGTGGACGGCCTGCGCTGAAATCGGGTACGCCAAGCGAACATGACAACTCACACGCCACTTCACTAGCGCCACAGTTGCATTTCCGTGTGTTCGATTAAAGGCGAACGGTCAAGTTGTTGAGCTTGCGACAATCTAAGCCGCAATTAGGCCAAGTATTTCGCATGGATACATGCTCGAAGCGACGACGATTCAAAAAATGAACGCGGCGTCATTGATCAAGAATCCACCTAGTCTTGCTCAATCATCGTGCATCTGCGACGCATAGCGAGCGAGAAACGCCCGCTCGTTCATGACCGCCCTAGGGCCGATCCAGGTCGAGGCGGACGCGGACCTGCCGCGAGGCTTCCTTCGCCGCCCGCTTGCGGCCTCGCCACAGGGCATAGGCGATGACCGTCATCACCGCGCCCAGGCCGCCATAGACCAGCAGCACGCGCGGGTTGGACAGCAGGAGCCAGCCCATGCCCGCCAGATAGGCCCCGAGCACGGCCTCCACCAGCAGCGCCCGCAGCGTGAACAGCGCCTTCATCGGCTAGCCCGCCACGAGCCGCTTCGCGTGCCAGGCCACGTGGTCGCCGAGGAACGTGGCGATGAAGAAGTAGCTGTGGTCGTAGCCGTCCTGACGGCGCACCGTCACCTTGCGGCCGGCCTGGGCCGCGGCGGCTTCGATCAGCTCGGGCTTGAGCTGGCTTTCCAGGAAGCTGTCGGCCAGGCCCTGGTCGATCAGGATCTCGTCGAAGCCCGCCCCCGCCCCGTCCTCGATCAGGGCGCAGGCGTCGTGGGCCCGCCAGGCGGCGCGGTCCGGCCCCAGATAGGCGGTCATCGCCTTGTCGCCCCACGGGCAGTTCAGCGTCGAGACGATCGGCGAGAAGGCGCTGACCGACCTGAACAGGTCCGGGTTGCGGAGGGCGATGGTCAGGGCGCCGTGACCGCCCATCGAGTGGCCGGAGATTCCCCGCCGCGCCGGGTCGAGCGGGAAGGCGCCGTCGACGGCTTCCAGCAGGTCCTTCGTCACGTACGAGTACATCTTGAAGTGCGGCGCCCACGGCGCCTGAGTGGCGTCGACATAGAAGCCCGCGCCCTGCCCCAGGTCGTAGGCCGGATCGTCGGCCACGCCCTCGCCGCGCGGGCTGGTGTCAGGCGCGACGATGGCGATCCCGTGCCTGGCCGCGTGCTCGTAGACGCCGGACTTGATCGTGAAGTTGTCCTCGGTGCAGGTCAGGCCCGACAGCCACACCAGATACGGGAACGGCCCCTCCCCGTCCGGTGTCCAGACCGTGAACTTCATCGGCGTGCCCGTGCTGGCGCTGTCGTGACGGCAGTAGCGCAGGGTTCCGCCCTGGGTGCGGTGGGTGTTCAGGACTTCAACGTCGGACATCGGGCGGTTCTCGAAATCCTTCTCCCCTTGCGGGAGAAGGTGGCCTGCGAAGCAGGTCGGATGAGGGGTCGCACTGGCGTCGCCGTGCGCGGCTGAACTGACCTCCAACCCCTCATCCGTCGCCTGCGGCGACACCTTCTCCCACAAGGGGAGAAGGACAGAACTCTAGAACGTCACCACCGTGCGGATGCTCTCGCCGGCGTGCATCAGGTCGAAGGCCTCGTTGATGCGTTCCAGCGGCAGGACGTGGGTGATCATCGGGTCGATCTGGATCTTGCCGTCCATGTACCAGTCGACGATCTTCGGCGTGTCGGTGCGGCCGCGCGCGCCGCCAAAGGCCGTGCCCTTCCAGACCCGGCCGGTGACCAGCTGGAACGGCCGCGTGGCGATCTCCTTGCCGGCCTCGGCCACGCCGATGATGATGCTTTCGCCCCAGCCGCGATGGCAGGCTTCCAGCGCCTGGCGCATGACCGTGGTGTTGCCGGTGGCGTCGAAGGTGTAGTCCGCCCCGCCGTCGGTCAGGGCCACCAAGTGGGCGACGATGTCGCCGTCGATGGTCTTGGGGTTCACGAAGTGGGTCATGCCGAACTTGCGGCCCCATTCCTCGCGGTCCGGATTGATGTCGACGCCGACGATCATGTTGGCGCCCACCAGCTTCAGGCCCTGGATGACGTTCAGGCCGATGCCGCCCAGGCCGAACACCACCGCGTTGGCGCCCGGCTCGACCTTGGCGGTGTTGGTCACCGCGCCCACGCCGGTGGTCACGCCGCAGCCGCAGTAGCAGGCGGTCTTGAACGGCGCGTCCTTGCGGATGCGGGCCACGGCGATCTCGGGCAGGACCGTGTAGTTCGAGAAGGTCGAGCAGCCCATGTAGTGGTGGATCGTCTGGCCCTTGTAGGAGAAGCGGCTGGTGCCGTCCGGCATCAGGCCCTTGCCCTGGGTGGCGCGGATAGCCGTGCAGAGGTTGGTCTTGCCCGAAAGGCAGCTTTTGCACTGGCGGCATTCGGGCGTGTAGAGCGGGATCACGTGGTCGCCGACCGCCAGGCTGGTGACGCCGGGCCCGACCTCGACCACCACGCCCGCGCCCTCGTGGCCCAGGATCGAGGGGAATAGCCCTTCGCTGTCCAGGCCGTCCAGCGTGTAGGCGTCGGTGTGGCACACGCCCGTGGCCTTGATCTCGATCAGCACTTCGCCGGCCTTGGGGCCTTCCAGGTCGACCTCGACGATCTCCAGCGGCTGCTTGGCGGCGAAGGCGACGGCGGCGCGGGTCTTCATGGCGAGGTCTCCGAATTCGAGTCGGCGGCACCTTGCCAAGGCTTGGCGGCGCGAGCCAGTCCCGACGGATCGCGATAACGTCGCTTTCTCCGTTATGTTAAAAATTATTGACATCGTGACGCGCTAAGCGCACTCAATGTATAATATATTTGACATCACGGGAGCCAATCATGGCCTTGCGAGAAAAGAGCGCGTGGATTTCCTTCTGGACGACCCTGGTCGTCTATGGGGCCTATTTCGCCTATGTCGGCCAGGCCGCCGCGGCGGGACGCCCGGTCGGGTTCGCGGGTCCGCTGACCACCTGCATCTTCGTGCTGGTGGTGCTGCAGGTGGGTCTGCAGATCGTCCTGTCCGCCCTGAACCGCGAGCCGCGCGGTCCCCAGGACGAACGCGAGCGGCTGATCGACCTGACCGCCTCGACCCGGGCCTTCTACGTGCTGCAGGTGGCGGCGATGGGCGCGGCGATCACCGTCTACTTCTTCKACAAGACCCTGATGGCCAACGCCGTGATCCTGGCCCTGGCGGTGTCGGAGCTGGCCCGGCACGGCGGTATCATCCTCGGCTACCGGCGGGCCTGCTGATGCCGGCCCCGCCCCCGATCCGCAACGACATCCGCCGCCTGCGCTTCGAGCACGGCGAGATGACCCAGGCCGACCTCGCCGCCCGCATCGGCATGACCCGCCAGACCGTCGCCGCCATCGAACAGGGCAAGTACTCGCCCTCGCTGGAGGCCGCCTTCAGGATCGCCCAGGTGTTCGGCGTGGGGATCGAGCGGGTGTTCCAGTGGGAGGGCTAGGTCAGGCCTTCTCCACCGGCTTGAACCGGAACTGTCCGCCCAGCAGCTCGGCCCTGGGCAGGTAGGTGCGCAGGTACAGGGCGAACGGTCCCGACTTCGGCGCCGGCAGCCAGTTGGCCGAGCGGTCGCCGCCGGGATCGGTCCGGCCGATCCACAGGGTCACCGAGCCGTCGGCCTCCCGCTTCAGGCCCGGGGTGCGGTCGCCGATCGCGTAGCGCCGGATCGGGTTGTCGGTGAAGAACAGCTGGCCGTCGTCCATGACCTCGTACATCGACAGCGACCAGAAGGCGTCCACCGGCAAGTCGGCGGGCAAGGTCAGGCGGTAGGGACCGTCGCCGGTGAACACCCCCGTCCCGTCGTCGCCGCCGGCCCTCATGTACATGGCCTCGGCCACCGGCAGCGCCCCCAGCCCCATCAGGGCGACAATAGCGCGGTAGATGTAGTCCTGGCCGTAGTCGCCCAGATTGGCGCGCGGATAGGCCCAGCCGTCGGTGAAGACCTGCCGGCCCTTGGCGAACTGGGCGATCATCCGGGCCTGGTCGGCGCCGGCCTCGGCGGCGGCGGCGTCGAACGGTCCCGCGCCCAGGAAGGCGGCGCTCTTGCGCAGGATCTTCCCGTCGGTGGCCGGAGCCGGATCGGCGGCCAGCAGCGCCCGGGCGGCGGCGAAATAGTCGGCCGCCCCGGCGTCGCGCGTGGCGTAGGCCGGCGGCGCGGCGCCCTTGGGTCCCGTCAGCCCGAAACCATCCTGCGCCTTGTGGGCGGCCGGCAGGTCGGCCGCGTCGGCCACCAGGGTGCGCACCAGCAGCCAGGCGTGCGGCGTGGCCACCCGCACCGGGTTGGGTCCCTTCGACGGCTGGCCCGGCCCGACCAGGGTGTAGGTCCCGCCCTCCCCGCCCACCGTGCGCAGGCCCAGCACGGCGTTGTTGTTGGTGAACATGTCCATGATCGCCGCCGACCAGTAGCGCGCGCCGGTCGGCGGGACGGTCAGGGTGACCGGACCCTGGGTCAGGTCCAGGAAGGCGGTCGAGTAGAGCGTGTCGTTGTTGGGCGTGGTCACGGCGCGGGCGGCGTGATCGGCCAGCACCCGTCCGTGGGTCAGCGTGTTGATCGCCGCGCCGGGCGCCTTAAGCAACCGCGCTCGGGTGGTAGCCATCTCGATCAGCGGCAGGGCGTAGAGCCACGCCTGGGCGGCGGGCGAGATCTGGAAGCCCTGCGCCAGGGCCGGCCCGGCCATCACGGCCAGGCCGGCGGCGCCGGCGCTCAGCAGCAACGTCCGACGGTTCATGCCGCCCTCCCCAACATCTGTTTGACGGGAGAAGACGACGGAAGCCGACGGGCCGCAAGCCCCGCTAGAAGGTGAACCGCGCCCCGCCGCCGATCACCAGCCCCTTGCCCTCGGACTGGCCGCGCAGCGACAGGTTCATCGGGAAGGCCGTGCCGTCGTACAGCACCTGGTCGCTGTGGATCGCGCTGTCCTTCAACTTGATGTAGGCGGCGCTGAGGTCGAAGTGCATGCCGGGCCTGGGCGTGATGGTCGTGCCCACGCTGTAGAGCTTGCGGTCGCCGTCCGGCACGCGCGGGTCGCGATAGAGGTCGTTGGTCGGGGTCGGGTCCTTCTGGGCCCCCGCCCGCACGGTCAGCCAGTCGGTGACGGCGAAGTCCGCCCCGACCGCCACATTGGTGGTGTCGTTGTAGAACTCGTGCACCGTGATCGACTTGGGCAGCAGCGCCCCGGGCAGCAGCTGGCCCGCGCCCTTCAGGTCGACACGGACGTTGTCGAAGTCGCTCCAGCCGAAGCGCTGGACCTGGGCGTGCAGGGCCAGGCGCTGCACCGGACGCAGGGTGACGCCGGCCGTGGCGATCCACGGCAGGTCGAAGTTGGTGGTGGCTTCCTGCTTGCTGGTGACCAGGGCGAACGGACCCTGGAACCCGTAGATGGTCACGTCGCCGTCCAGGTGGTGCTTGTAGCCCGAGCGGTAGCTGGCGCCGATCGTCGCCCACTTGGCCGCCCGCAGCTGGGCCCCGGCGTTCCAGCCGAAGCGGGTGTCGCTGCCCTTGACCTCGATCTTGCCGTCCGGGAACGGCGCGATCAGGTCGGGCGCCATCTGGCTGAAGGTGGCGTCGAAATAGTCGACGTTGCCGCCCACCCCGACATTGAGCCAGTCGGTGACCCGCATCGATACGGCGGTCTGCATGTTGATGTTCAGGAACCGCGACTTGATGGCGCCGTAGCGCACCCAGCTGTCGCCGTCATAGGTGGTGATGGCGTTGAACGGGGCGTTGATCCCGATGCCCACGGCGATCCGGTCGGTGACCGGCATGGCGAAGGCGAAATTGGGCACCACCGACTTGGGGATCGGGTCCTTGGCCACCGGATTGCCGCCCACCGGCTGGGGCGGAAGCAGGGCGATGTTGGGCAGGCTGTTCAGGGTGGGGATCAGCACGCCGTTGGTCAGGCCGGGTAGCACGCCGCTCAGCAGGCCGGTGACGCCGCTGGGGAGGCCCGGAATGGGCGTGCCCAGCACCGACGGGATGTTCAGGGTGGGCCGCTGCAGGGTCGAGCCCTCGTCGGTCACCGTACCGTCGACCTTGACGCCCGACAGGCCCGTATAGACCTCCTTGCCCTCCAGCCGGCCGATGGCCGCCGGGTTCCAGAACATCGACTCCGCGCCGGTGTCGGTGACCTCGCCGGAATAGGCGCGGCCCATGCCCTTCACCGACTGCTCCTGAATGTAGAACGCCCCCGCCGCCGCGGTCGAGGCGCAGGCCATCACGCTTCCGGCCACGCCCAAGGCGAGCCAGGTCCCAAGACCCTTGATCACGCTGTTTCCTCCCTGTCGGCCATCCGACATTGGCCGTCTCGAGCCCGAAACGTGGCCAGGGAGAAATTGGTTCCGACTAGGTTTCGGAGCCTTGTTCGCCTTCCGTGACGGAAGTTTCGGCGGGCGTTTCGGCCGCCTTGCGCGCCTTCTGCTCGGCCAGCTTGGCCAACACCCGGCCCCGCCCTTTCGACAGGGCGGTGACCACGCCGCGGAAGGTGCGCACCTCCTGCTCGGTCAGCCTGGCCCGCGCCAGGGGGGCCCGCAGGTTGCGGACCATTGACGGCTTCTTCTCGGGCGGATGGTAGAAGCCGGCCTTCTCCAGCTCGTCCTCCAGCTGGCCGTACAGGCCCAGCAGGCTGGACTGGTCGGCCGGCTCGGCGACGTTGTACTCGAACCGCGACCACGGCCGGTCGTCCTGGGTCATCTTCCATTCGTAGGCGTTGATCGACACCGCCTGTGCCAGGTTCAGCGACCGGAAGCGCTCGTCGATCGGGATCGAGACGATGGCCTGGCACAGGGCGATGTCGTCGGTCTCCAGCCCCGCCCGCTCGCCGCCGAACAGCAGGCCCACGGCATAGCCCTGGGCGACGTCGGCCGCCAGGTGGCCGGCGGCCTCGCGCGGCGTATAGACCGGCAGGCGGGTCTCGCGCGGCCGGGCCGTGGTGGCGAACACCAGCTTGAGGTCGGCGATGGCGTCTTCCAGCCGGTCGAACACCTTGGCGTCGTCCAGCGGCCAATTGGCGCCCGAGGCGCTGGCCCAGGCGCGCTCCTGCGGCCAGCCGTCGCGCGGCTTGACCAGGCGCAGGTCCGACAGGCCGAAATTGGCCATCACCCGGGCGACGGCCCCGATGTTCTCGGCCAGTTGCGGCTGGTTCAGGATCACGCAGGGCGGGAGGTTCTTCGAAGTCATCGCCACCCTTTGCCGCCGGACCGCCGCGCGGCGCAAGCCCCACGATGGCGGTTCGCGCGTTTAGCCCCGGTCCAGCTCGTGCTGAAGCTCACCGGGATCGCCATGCTCCGCCCCTTCGTCGCCCTTCTCCTGACCCTCGTCCTGGCCGGTTGCGGCGAGCCGCCGATGCTGGGCCAGAAGGACCCGCTGTTCGACCGCCAGAAGCTGACGGCCAACTTCCAGCCCATCGCCGACCGCGTCGCCCCCGGCCAATTGGGCGTGGGCCTGGAGGACCTCAGCACCGGCCAGATCATCTCGTTCAACGGCGAGCGGCGCTTCCCCCTGCAGAACATCGCCAAGGCCCCGCTGGGCGCAGCGGTGATGGCCGAGGTCGAGGGCAAGCGCCTGCGGCTGGACGACCAACTGCTGATCGAAGACGTCGATCTGTCGCCGCCGCCCAGCCCGCTGGCCGACGCCTGGACGGGCCCCTCGACCCATACCGTCCAGGAACTGCTGGAGCGCGCGGTCCGCGACGGCGACAACACCGCCGCCGACGTCCTGATGAAGCGCGTCGGCGGCCCGGGGGCCGTGACCGCCTGGCTGCAGGGCCGCAAGGTCATGAACCTGGACATCGACCGTTACGAGCGCCAGCTGCAACCCGACAGCCTAGGCCTGGCCTCGTTCCGCGCGGACTGGAAGGGCGAGGCCGCCTATCGCGCCGCCCTCGACAAGGTCCCGCCCGTCGAACGCCGGCGGGCGATCCACGCCTATCTGTCCGACCCGCGCGACACCGCCACGCCCCTGGGCGCCCTGCGCTTCCTGGAGGCCCTGAACCAGGCCGAGCTGCTGGACACCGACTCCCGCCGCCTGCTGGGCGGGATCACCCGCCAGGTGACCGCCGGACCCGACCGTCTGGGAGCCGCCCTGCCCCGGGACGCCCAACTGGTCCACGTCCCCGGCACGGCCCGCACCGACCAGGGCTTCACCCCGGTGGTCAACGACATCGGCGTCTACACCCTGAAGGACGGCCGCAAGTTCGCCGTCGTGGTGTTCATCTCGGGCTCGCCCCTGCCGCTGGTCGAGCAGGAGAAGGCGATCGCCGACGTGGGCCGGGTGGTGATCAAGGCCGCGAAATAGAGGCGCGGATCGCCTCGGCCAGGATCGCGACGGTCTCGTCGATGCGACCGGCCTCGATCTGGCCATAGCCCAGCGCCAGGCCGGGCGGCGACGCCCCCTCGGCGGTGAAGGCGGCGAGGTCCTCCAAGGCCACGCCTGCCCGCGCTGCTCGCGCGACCACCGCCTCGACATCGACGTCATCAGCCAAACGCGCGGCCAGGTGCAGGCCTGAGGACGGCGCGACCGGGTCCAGCAGGCCGGCGCAATCGCGGGCCAGGGCCCGCAGCAGGACCAAGCGCCGTTCGGCGTAGATCCCGCGCATCCGCCGGACGTGACGGGCCAGATGCCCCTCGCCGATGAAGTCGGCCAGGGTGGCGTGCTCGATCGCCGGTCCGTGCCAGTCACTGTGGGCCCGGGCCTCGGTCAGGGCCGCGCGGAAGCGGCCGGGAGCGACGACGAAGCCGATGCGCAGGGCCGGCAGCAGACTCTGGGAGAAGGTGCCGACATAGACCACGCGCTCGTCGCGATCGAGCATCCGCAAGGTGTCCAGCGGCGGCCCGTCGAAGCGGAACTCGCCGCCGTAGTCGTCCTCCACGACCACCGCGTCGCGGGCGGCGGCGAAGGCCAGCAGGGCCTGGCGCCGGCGCGGCGAGAGGGTCACGCCGGTCGGGAACTGCGAGGGCGTCACGCAGATCAGGGCCGCGTCGGGCGGCAGGGCCTCGACCACCAGCCCCTCGGCGTCGACCGGCACGGCGCGGACGTCGGCCCCGGCGGCGGCGAAGGCCGCGCGGGCGGCGGGATAGCCAGGGTCTTCCACCGCCACGATCCTGCGCTCGGGCGGCGTCAGGGCGCGGACCACCAGGTCGAAGGCCTGCTGGGCGCCGACCGTGACGATCACGTCGTCGGGCGCGCAGGCGATGGCGCGGGCGAACGACAGGTGGCCGGCTATGGCCTCGCGCAGGGCCGGATGGCCGCAGGGCTCGCGATAGACGGCCGGGTCACGCGAATAGCGCCGCAGGGCCCGACCGGTCAGCCGCCCCCAGATGTCGAACGGGAACCGCGTCGCGTCGGGCCGGCCGGGCCGCAGGTTGTAGGTGACTGCGGGAGCCGCGCGAGTCTCCGCGCTGCTCGCTGGCCTGGACGCCGCGGGCGCGACGAAGGTGCCCGCTCCCGGCCGGGCGACCAGGCAGCCCTCGCCCAGCAGCATGTCGTAGACCGCCATCACCGTGTTGCGCGACAGGCCCAGTTGATCGGCCAGGGCGCGGCTGGCGGGAAGCTGGACACCGGGCGCCAGTCGCCCGGCCAGGATCGCTTGGCGCAACTGCTCGTGCAGCCGACGGCGCACCTCCCGCGATCCGGCGGCCGGCAGCCGAAGCTCCAGTGCGAATTCGGGAACGGCGTTCATCGAGGCTGTTGTGCGCGTGGTCGGCGGCGGGCTCAAGGGTTGCCTTGGCCCCTCCCCGTGGCGCCCCAAGGATCGTCCCGATTGGCTCTCGTCCCTCGCGGCGCCCCTGCCATCCTCCCGACGAACAGGGAGACCGACGATGAAAGCTGGAGCGAACCTCCTGGGAGCGGCGATCCTGGGCCTGGGCCTGGCCCTGGCGACCGCAGCCCCGGCCCTGGCCTCGCAGGACAACGTCAAGGCCAAGCCGCCGGCCGACCTTTCGGGCCTGCACGCCTTCGACCTGAGGGTCGGCAAGTGGCGCGTGAGCCATCGCCGCCTGAAGGAGCGCCTGGCCGGCAGCACCGAGTGGCAGGCGTTCACCGGCGAACAGGTCTGGTGGAAGACCCTGGACGGCCGGGGCAACGCCGACGACAACCTGCTGCGCCTGCCGGCCGGCGACTACTGGGGCTTCACGATGCGGGCCTACGACCCGGCCACGGGCCAGTGGGCGATCTGGTGGCTGGACAGCCGCAATCCGCACGGCCCCCTCGACCCGCCGGTAAAGGGCCGCTTCGTCGACGGCGTCGGGACCTTCTACGCCGACGACACCCTGCGCGGGAAGCCGATCAAGGTGCGGTTCACCTGGTCGGGCATCACCGCCACCTCGGCCCATTGGGAGCAGGCCTTCTCGCCCGACGGCGGCAAGACCTGGGAGACCAACTGGTATTCAGACTTCACGAAGGTTGACTGAGCGTGGTCCGTCTCGATCCCGACCGGCGGACGGTGCTGGCCCTGGCTCTGGCGGCCTCGCCCGCCCTGGGCGCCGCGCGCCGAGCCTTCGCTCAAGAGCTCGGACCGGCGGGCGGCGGCTCGATCCGCGACTTCGACTTCTTCCTGGGCTCCTGGCGGGTGAGCCACCGGCGGCTGCGCAAGCGGCTGGCCGGGAACGACGACTGGGAGACGTTCGAGGGCTCGACCGTCTGCCTGGCCCTGCTGGGCGGCGTGGTCAATCTCAACGAAAGCGTCGCCCGGCGCGCCAGCGGTCCGTCCAGCGGCCTGGGCCTGCGGGCCTATGACGCCAGGACCGACACGTGGGCGGACTGGTACCTCAGCGCGGCCGATCCGCTGACGATCGACAAGCCGGGGATCGGGCGGTTCCGCGACGGGGTCGGCACCTTCCTCTCCGACGACGTCTTCGAGGGGCGGCCGATTGTGGTGCGCGGCCGGTTCTCGTCGCTGTCGCCCAACGAGGCGCAATGGGACCAGGCCTTCTCGCCCGACGGCGGCAAGACCTGGGAGATCAACTGGGTCATGCGCTATTCGCGGACGGCGTGAGGGCATGGAAATCCGTCGCGCCCTGCCCGCCGACCTGCCGGCCCTGGCCCCAATGTTCGACCGCTATCGCCAGTTCTACGGTCGGCCGTCCGATCCGGAACGGGCCTTCGGCTTCCTGGCMGCGCGGATGGACCGCGGGGAGTCGGTGGTGTTCCTGGCCCTCGAGGCCGGGCGCGCCGTGGGCTTCGTCCAGCTCTATCCCGGCTTCTCGTCGGTGGGCGCGGCCCGGACCTTCGTGCTCAACGACCTCTATGTCGAGCCGCATGCCCGGCGCGGCGGGGCGGGACGCGGCCTGGTCACGGCGGCCGTCGCCCATGCCCGGGCGGCGGGCGCGGCCGGCCTGTCGCTGCAGACCGCCGTCGGCAACCAGGCGGCCCAGCGGCTCTACGAGAGCCTGGGCTGGCGGCGGCAGACGGAGTTCCTGGAGTACGGGCTGAGCCTGGCCTAGCCCGCGACGGTCAAGGCCGAGGCGCCGCGCGCCATCCTCGTCCGCGCCAGGGCCTCCAGCAGCTGGGCCGGGCGAACCGGCTTGGCCAGGTGGAGGTCGGCGCCGACGGCCTTGGCGGCCTTGACGTGCTCCTCCATGGCGTTGGCGGTCAGCATGATCAGCAGCACCGGCGGCACGCCCGCCGCGGCCTCGCGCTCGCGGATCAGCCGGGTGGCGGTCAGGCCGTCCATGACCGGCATCTGCATGTCCATCAGGATCGCGTCGAAGCCGCCGGGGGTGAAGGCCTCCAGCGCCGCCTGGCCGTCCTCGACCATGGTCAGGTCCACGTCGAACGGCTGGAGGATGATCTCGACCACCTTCTGGTTGGTGGGATGGTCCTCGGCGACCAGCACCCGCAGGCCTTCCAGCGAGACCTCCTCCTCGTCGTCCGGCGCTGCGTCCTCGACGGCGCGGACCCGTTCCAGCGGCAGGTCGACCTGGAAGATCGCCCCACGGCCCAGCACGGCGCGGGCGTCGATGCGGCCGCCCATCATCTCGGCCAGGGCCGCGCAGATCGACAGGCCCAGGCCGGTGCCGCCGAACTGGCGGGTGATCGACTGGTCGGCCTGGACGAAGCGCTTGAACAGCCGCTGGCGCACGGTGTCGTCGAAGCCGACGCCGGTGTCGCTGACGATGAAGCTGAGCCCATCGGCCGTGCGCTCGACGTTCAGGGCCACCTCGCCCAGGGCCGTGAACTTGACGGCGTTGGCCAGCAGGTTGTTGAGGATCTGGCTGATGCGGCCGGCGTCGCCCAGATAGCTGCCCGCCACGCCCGGCTCGATCGACCAACGGAACAGCAGCGACTTGGCCTCGGCCGAGGCGCGGTGCAGCTCGGCCACGCCGCCCACCAGGGTGGCCAGGTCGAACGGCGCCGGGGTCAGCTGGAACTGGCCGGCCTCGATCTTGGAGACGTCCAGGATGTCGCTCAGCACCTGCTCCAGCAGCCGGCCCGACGAGGTGACCAGGGCGGCCAGTTCGCGACGGCGTTCCGGGTCGTTTTCCTCGGCCAGCCGGTCGCCGATGGCGATGACCCCGTTCAGCGGCGTGCGCAGCTCGTGGGACATGTTGGCCAGGAACACCGACTTAGCCTGGTTGGCGCGCTCCAGCTMGATGGTGCGCTCGGCGACCCGCTCCTCCAGTGAGCGCAGCAGCTCGATATTGCCGTCGCGCTGGCTGCGCAGGGTGCGGGCCAGGGCGCCGATCTCGTCGGTGCGCTCCTCGATCGGCTCGGCCTGCTCGACCTCGCCGGTGCGGTGGGCGTCGGCCAGGACCCGCAGCGGACGCTCGACCGTGATGCGCATCACCCGGTACAGCAGCGCCACCTGGGCGATCACGCCCAGCACGCCGAACAGCAGCACCCAGGACGCGGTCTTGACCGCGGACCACACCAGGTCGTCGGACGGGAAACTCATCAGGAAATACCAGTCGGGCTCCTTCAGGCGGCCGTAGGCGATGACCCGGTCGCCGTGGCGCAGGGCGCCGGTGTCGGCCCCGATGGCCCGGATCTGACGGACCACGTCGGCCACCTGCTCGTCGGCCTGAGCGCGCACCAGGGTCTGGGAGTCGACGACGCCGTCCTTGGCCAGGCCAGGGGCGGCGATCAGCTCGCCGTCCGACGACACGATCATGTTGCGCCCGCCCGGCAGCGCGTCCTCGACGGCTCGCAGCAGGTAGGAGTCCAGCGACAGGCTGGTGCCCCAGGCGCCCAGCTGCTTGCCGCGATAGTCGAAGGGCGTCATGCAGGCCGAGTTCAGGCCCCGACCGCTGGGGTCGGACAGCACCTTGCGCAGCTTGGTGCACTTCATCACCCGCTGCGAATTCTGCTGCGGCAGGGTCAGCAGGGTCATCTCCTCGCCGCTGACGTCGAAGGTGGGCGGGGCCTTCTGGCGGTAGTAGGTCAGGCGGTCGGCGCGCCGCGGCCCGAACATCACCAGGCGAGTGTCGGGCGTGAAGAAGTAGAAGTTGTCGTAGCGGTTCAGCTCGGCCTCGCCGGTATGCGAGACCACCTGGACTGCGGCCAGGAACAGGGCCTTCTGCTGCGGGGTCAGCGTGTCGGCGTCGCGCAGGAAGCCGCCGATCCCGTAGGTGTAGTCGCCGGCCACCATGCCGCCGTCGTACAGCGCGTCGGGCGTGCGCCGCGTGCCGTCGCCGACCTTCGGGAACAGGGCGTCGAACTCGCGGTCCACCGTGGCGGGGTCGATCGTCGCCAGGCGGCGGGCCAGGGAGTCGGAGGCCGCCTCGTGCACCTTGACCAGGTCGGAGAACAGGCGGTCCTCGGTCTTGACCCGCTCGGCGGCGTATTCGGCCAGATGGCGGACCTGGGCGTCGGCGGCGGAGCGCTGGACGAAGACGAAAGTCACGGCCGTGGCCATGCCCGTCACCGCGATGGACAGGATCGCGACGATCGCCAACAGCCGCCGCGCGAGCGGCGACGTGACGTCGGCTATGGCTCCCCGCTTCTTCACGCCTTGTTCGTACCCCAAGAACCTCAATAAGGATTTACACCTGGATCAAAGACTTAGCGCGCCGGAACGGCTTCGTCACAGGTTCGGTTCGACCTCGGCTTTCCCCCCGGCCCGCAACAGTCTATAGGCACGCCGTCCGCGCCGCTCCCAGGCCCTGTGCGCCAAAGAGTCACAGGCGCGCCACCGCGAGAGGAAAGACCCCGCAATGGCCAAGATCAAAGTCGCCAACCCCGTCGTCGACATGGACGGCGATGAAATGACCCGGATCATCTGGAAGCTCATCAAGGATAAGCTGATCTTCCCGTACCTGGACCTGGAGCTCGACTACTACGACCTGTCGGTCGAAAACCGCGACGCCACCAACGACCAGGTCACGATCGACGCGGCCGAGGCGACCAAGAAGCACGGCGTGGCCGTCAAGTGCGCCACCATCACCCCGGACGAAGCCCGGGTGACGGAATTCAATCTGAAGAAGATGTGGAAGTCGCCGAACGGCACGATCCGCAACATCCTGGGCGGCGTGATCTTCCGCGAGCCGATCATCTGCCAGAACGTGCCGCGCCTGGTGCCGGGCTGGACCCAGCCGATCATCGTCGGCCGCCATGCCTTCGGCGACCAGTACAAGGCCACCGACTTCCTGTTCCCGGGCAAGGGCACGCTGTCGATCAAGTTCGTCGGCGACGACGGCCAGACCATCGAGCACGAAGTGTTCAAGAGCCCGTCGGCCGGCGTGGCCATGGGCATGTACAACCTCGACGAGTCGATCCGCGACTTCGCCCACGCCTCGTTCGCCTACGGCCTGAACCGCGGCTATCCGGTCTACCTCTCCACGAAGAACACCATCCTCAAGGCCTATGACGGCCGCTTCAAGGACATCTTCCAGGAGATCTACGACGCCGAATACGCCGAGAAGTTCAAGGCCAAGGGCATCCACTACGAGCACCGTCTGATCGACGACATGGTCGCCTCGGCGCTGAAGTGGTCTGGCGGCTACGTCTGGGCCTGCAAGAACTACGACGGCGACGTGCAGTCGGACATCGTCGCCCAGGGCTTCGGCTCGCTGGGCCTGATGACCTCGGTGCTGATGACCCCGGACGGCAAGACGGTGGAAGCCGAAGCCGCCCACGGCACCGTCACCCGCCACTATCGCCAGCATCAGAAGGGCGAATCGACCTCGACCAACTCGATCGCCTCGATCTTCGCCTGGACCCGTGGCCTGGCCCACCGCGCCAAGCTGGACGACAATGCCGAACTGGCCAAGTTCGCCGCCACCCTGGAGAAGGTCTGCATCGACACCGTCGAGAGCGGCTTCATGACCAAGGACCTGGCCCTGCTGGTCGGCGACAAGCAGTCGTGGCTGACCACCGAAGGCTTCCTCGACAAGATCGACGAGAACCTGAAGAAGGCGATGGCGGCCTAAACCGCGGTCATCGACGGATCACGAAGCGCCCCTCGGGAAACCGGGGGGCGTTTTTCGTTTCCGCCCCCTTTCGTCGCTGTCCGAGGGAGGCGATGAATTGTGGGTTTCCAAACCTCAGGTTTTGAGGGTCTGATATCTTGGAGACATTGGTCAGACCATTTCGACCAGCGAGCGGCGTCCACGTCGCCGAACCCGGGWGAGACGACATGGAAGACTCGGCGAGCCGACGCGCGTTCCTGATGGCGGCTGGAACGGCCGGGGTCGCCTCGGCCATGGCCTCCGGCGCCGCCGCCCAGCCCGTCCAGGAGGTCGCCGCCCCGGGGCCGGCCCTGACGCCGAAGCACAAGATCCGGTTCTCGGTGATCGGCCTGGATCACTACCACATCCTGAGCATGACCGCGGCCGTGAAGCGCGGCGGGGGCGAGCTGGTCAGCGTCTACGCCACCGATCCCAAGCAGATCGCCGACTTCCGCAAGCAGTTCGGCGACGTGCCCCTGGCGCGCAGCGAGGACGAGATCCTACAGGACAAGTCCATCCAGCTGGTCGCCGCCGCGCCCATTCCCGACCAGCGCACCCCGCTGGGCCTGCGGGTCATGGCGGCGGGCAAGGACTATCTGGCCGACAAGCCCGGCATCATCACCCTGGCGCAATTGGCCCAGGTGCGGGCGGCGGTGAAGAAGACCGGCCGCAAGTACGCGATCATGTATTCCGAGCGGCTGGAGGTGCCGGCGGCGATCAAGGCCGGCGAGCTGGTCCAGGCCGGCGCGATCGGCAAGGTCGTCCAGACCGTCAACCTGGCGCCGCACCGGATCGGCACGGGACGGCCCGACTGGTTCTGGGACAAGGCCCGCTACGGCGGCATCCTGACCGACATCGGCTCGCACCAGGCCGACCAGTTCCTGTTCTACACCGGCAGCAGGACCGCCAAGGTGGTCGCCTCGCAGACCGGCAATTTCAACAACACCGACCATCCCAGGTTCGAGGACTTCGGCGACATGACCGCCCTGGGCGACGGCGGCACGGGCTATGTGCGGGTCGACTGGTTCACGCCCGACGGCCTGGGCGTCTGGGGCGACGGCCGGCTGTTCCTGCTGGGAACCGAGGGTTATATCGAGCTGCGCAAATATATCGACCCGCTGGGCCGGCCCGGCGGTAATCACCTGCTGATCGTCGACAAGAAGCAGGCCCGCTACATCGACTGCAGCCAGGTCCAGCTGCCGTTCGGCCCGCAGTTCGTCAGCGACATCGTCGAGCGCACCTCCATCGCCCAGGACCAGGACCAAGCCCTGCTGGCGGCCGAGCTGGTGTTAACGGCCCAGAAGAACGCCACCCGACCGATCACGGCTTGAGGCGCACGCCCATGAGCAAGCTCTCCCGCCGCCATGTCCTGCAGGCCGCCGGCGCGGCCGCGATCGCCTTCCCGACGGTCGTGCCCTCAACGGTGTTCGGCCAGAACGCCCCCAGCAACCGCATCAATGTCGGCGTGATCGGCGCCGGCCGCATCGCCCGCGGCCACGACATGGCCGAGACCTTCAAATACGACCACGCCCAGATCCTGGCCGTCTGCGACCTGGATTCCAAGCGGCTCGCGGCCGGCAAGGYGCTGGTCAACGAGACCTATTCCAAGAAGTTCGGCCGCCCCTGGGACGGCGCGGTCGGTTATGGCGACTATCGCGAGCTGCTGGCGTCCAAGGACATCGACGCGGTGATCATCGCCACGCCCGACCACCAGCACGCCATCCCGGCCGTCCACGCGGTGCGGGCCGGCAAGGACGTCTACCTGCAGAAGCCCGCCTCGATCACCATCGCCGAGGGGCGCTATCTCAGCGACGCGGTGGGCAAGACCGACCGCATCGTCCAGATCGGCTCGCAGCAGCGCTCGCTGAAGCCCTGGCCGCAGTTCCACCGCGCCTGCGAGCTCGTCCGCAACGGCCGCATCGGCGACCTCAAGCATGTGGAGGTCGGCCTGCCGGGCGATCCCTCGGGCCCTGAGGCGCCGCGAATGGCCGTGCCGCCGAACCTGGACTACGACGCCTGGCTCGGCTCCACGCCCGAGGTCTACTACACCGAGCTGCGCGTCCACCCGCAGGACTCGTTCGACCGTCCCGGCTGGCTGCGCTGCGAGCAGTTCGGGGCCGGGATGATCACCGGCTGGGGCGCCCACCATGTCGACACCGCCCACTGGGGCATGGACATGGAGCATTCAGGACCCGTCGAGATCTGGGGCTCGGCCGAGTTCCCGACCAGCGGCCTGTGGAACGTGCACGGCAAGTTCCTGACCCACGCCCGCTACGCCAACGGCGTGACCATGGACATCTCCGGCGACTTCCCCAACGGCGTGAAGTTCATCGGCACGAAGGGCTGGATCTTCGTGGCCCGCGACGCCGCCGTCACGGCCAGCGACCCCAGCTTCGGCGCCAAGCCCCGCCCGGCCTTGGCCGCCAGCGATCCCAAGATCCTGGACAGCGTCATCGGCCCCGACGAGGTCCATCTGCGCCGCTCCGAGGAGCAGCACGGCGACTGGCTGGACTCGATCCGCAGCCGCAAGCCGCCCGCCGCCCCGGTCGAGGTCGGCCACCGCGCCTGCTCGACCTGCCTGCTGCACCACGCCGCCATGAAGACGCGCCGGCGGCTGCACTGGGATCCCAAGGCCGAGCGCTTCATCGGCGACGACGCCGCCAACGCCCTGCTCAGCCGCCCGCAACGCGCGCCCTACACGTTCTGAGGACCCCGCCATGAAGATCACCAAGCGCGACATCGCGGTCGCCGCCGGCGCGGCCGTCCTGACCCTGGCGGGCGTCGCGGTCGCCCAGGCTCCGAAACCAGCCCTGCTCGGCCCTTCGGTGTTCACCTGGGAGGACCTGAAGCCGCACGACACCGACGTCGGGACCTACGCCCAGATCACCAAGGGCCCGACCGCGACCCTGGAGGAGCTGGAGATGCACGTCACCAGGCTGCGGCCCGGGACCAGCTCGCATCCGCCGCACACCCATCCCAACGAGGAGCTGGTCATCATCCGCGAGGGCCAGGTCGAGACCCTGTCCGGCGGCGTCTGGAAGAAGGTCGGCCCCGGCGGCGTGATCTTCAACCCCTCCAACAGTCCGCACGCCCTGCGCAACATCGGGACGACCGACGCCGTCTATCACGTCATCAACTGGAAATCGGCCGCCCCTACCGGACGCTGACGGACCGTCCCGCGCCCGTCGCTTCGGCGTTCGTCCCGCGCCGCGCGAGAAACCTTGCGGCGCGCCGGGGATTAGGGTGTCTATGCGAACCTTAACCTTCTTCGCGCGGGGGCGGCGATGACTGTGCAAAAACGGATCTGGGACCTGCTGGTCCTGGGCATCGTGGTCTTCGCCGTCGCCTTCGCCACCGCGCCCTGGTTCGCTTTCCGCGCCCTCAAGGCCGCCGCCCAGTACGAGGACGTGCAGGCGATCAGCGAACTGGTCGACTTCCCGGCCGTCCGGGGCAGCCTGACCGCCGAGCTGGACGAGAAGACGCCGGCCGCCGCCGCGCCGGCCGAGCCGCCCTCGCTGTGGCGCGACCCGCTGGGCGTCTTCAAGCGGGCCATCGCGCCGATCGCCCCGCCCGAGCCCAAGGTCGACCGCTACCTGACCATCCAGGGGCTGTCGGCCCTGACCCGCGGCTACGCGCCCGGCGCGGCGCCGCCCGTCCCGCCCAAGCCGGCCACGGCCATGGACAAGGCCAAGGCCGCCGTGGCCGGTCCCCACGCCATGATCGCCTATTGGGACCCCAACCGCGTACGGATCAGCGTCAAGCGCCCCGGCCAGCCGGCCAGGATCACGGTCTTCACCTTCCGGCGCGACAAGCTGTTCACCTGGCGGCTGGTGCATATCCGCCTGCCTCTGGACGAGCGCTGAGCCGGTCCTGACCCCGCCATGCGACGAGCGCCGCTGGACCGCCCGCCTTCGCCGGTGGTATCGAGCCTTGCCTTGTTTCCGCCCCGACTCTCTTCCGGGCGTCAATCCCGCCGGACGGCGCGCTTATCGCCGCCCCGCAGTTCCATGGTAGCGCCTTGATCCATCTCCTGCTCGACGTGCCGCAGCGGGTCTTGCCGTTCTTCCTGCTGGTCGCGGCGGGCGTCACCCTGGCCCGGCTGCGGCTGTTCGACGCCCGGATGTCGGCGGGCCTGTCGTCCTATGTCTACTGGATCGGCTTCCCGGCCCTGCTGGTGCACTCGCTGTCGCGGGTCGGCGCGCCCGATCGGTCCCTGGCCCTGGGGCTGGCCGCCTACGGCGCCTGCGCCCTGCTGGTCGTGGTGCTGATGGCCGCCATCGGCGGCGCCCTCAAATGGACGCGCGAGGAACGGGCCGGCGGCTCGCTGTCGGCCAGCCTGGGCAACAGCGCCTTCCTGGGATTGCCGATCGCCGCCACCGTGCTGGGCCCAGAGGCCGCGCGGCTGTCGGCCGGCGCCGTCGCCGTGGACTTCGTCGTCGTGGCGGCCATCGGCGTGGGCCTGCTGGGCTGGGCCGGCGGCCGCTCGACCTGGCGCTCGCTGATGCAGGCCCTGCGCAATCCCATCGTTCTGGCGGCCATGACCGGGTCGGCCATGGCCCTGCTGGGCCTGTCCCTGCCCGGCGTGCTGGACCGGGCGGTGGCCGCCGCGGCCGCCTCGGGCAGCCCCGTGGCCCTGGTCGCCCTCGGCGTCGCCCTGGGCCTGACCGGCCTTCCCGCCGCCGGCGTCCCCTGCGAACCGAGCGAGGAAGAGCCCCCGCCGATCCCGCGCTGGACGCCGATCATCGTCGCCGCCGTCGGCAAACTGCTGGTGCTGCCGCTGCTCGTCTGGTTCGCCGCGGACCTGGTCGACGCCCCCCTGCCCTTCCGCCTGGGCGCGACCCTGCTGGCCGCCACCCCGACGGCGGTCAACGTCTTCATCCAGACCAAGGCCTACAGCGTGTTCGAGCGCGGCGGGGCGCGGATCGTGGCCCTGACCACCGCCGTCTCCTGCGTCAGCCTGTCGGCGATCGCGATCCTGCTGGAACGATACGCGGGGGTGTGACGGCCTCCAGGGCGGCGGTGTCGCTCTCGTCCTTAAGACCCACCCCGGTCAGCCCCAGCCGCAGGGCCTCGCGGGCGTGCCAGGCCAGCTTGAACGCCGCCGCGTCGTAGCTCAGCCCCTCCGCCCGGATGTTCGAGACGCAGTTGCGCTCGGCGTCGCTGCGCCCGACCTTAGGCGCGAAGGTGATGTAGGCCCCCAGACTGTCGGGCGACGACAGGCCCGGCCGCTCGCCGACCAGCAGGATCATCAGCCGCGCGCCCAGCAGTTCGCCGACCGCGTCGCCCAGCGCCACGCGGGCCTGACGAGCGACGACCACCGGGGCCAGCCGCCAGCCMGCCGTCCTCACCGCCGGCAGCAGGGCCTCGACCAGGGGCGCGGCGTGGGCGTGGACGGCGGTGCTGGACAGGCCGTCGGCGACCACGATCGCCAGGTCGCAGGCCCCGCGCGTCCGGGCCACCAGGGCGGCGCGGCCCGTCTCCGACAAGGTCCGCCCCAGGTCCGGCCGGCGCATGTACGAGGCCCGGTCCGGCGCGGCGCTGTCGACGATCACCGTCTGCAGGCCCAGGGCCTGGATCGCTTCCGCCGTCGCCTCGGCCTCGAACGGCGCATGGACGGCGTCKCGGGCCTGGGCGTGGGCCAGGGCGAAGCCCAGCACCTCGGTCGTCGGCAGGCTGGAGCCCGTCCGCCCCAGGGCGATGCGAGCGGGGGTATGGCGGCGCAGGGCGGTCCAGGGATCGGGCGTGACGCCTGGACGTGAAGGGGGGGCGCTCATCCGACGCTTCCGGCGGTCAGCAGCGGATGGCCGGCGACCCGGGGGGCCAGCCGTCCGTCGGCCCCGACGATCCGCGCCCGCTCCAGCCAGGCCTCGAACTCCGGCGCGCGCTTCAGGCCGAGCAACTCGCGGATGTAGAGGGCGTCGTGGAACGAGGTGGACTGGTAGTTCAGCATCACGTCGTCGGCGCCCGGCACGCCCATGACGAAGGTGACGCCCGCCGTGGCCAGCAGGGTCAGCAGGCTGTCCATGTCGTCCTGGTCGGCCTCGGCGTGGTTGGTGTAGCAGACGTCCACTCCCAACGGCGCGCCCAGCAGCTTGCCGCAGAAGTGGTCCTCCAGCCCGGCCCGGATGATCTGCTTGCCGTCATAGAGGTATTCGGGGCCGATGAAGCCGACCACGCTGTTGACCAGCAACGGCTCGAACGCCCGGGCCACGCCGTACGCCCGGGCCTCGAGGGTCTGCTGGTCAACGCCGTGATGCGCGCCGGCCGACAGGGCCGAGCCCTGGCCGGTCTCGAAATACATGACGTTGTCGCCGACTGTCCCCCGGTTCAGCGACCGTCCCGCCTCCAGCCCCTCGCGCAGCAGGTCCAGGGTGACGCCGAAGCTGGCGTTGGCGGCTTGCGTCCCCGCGATCGACTGGAACACCAGGTCGACCGGCGCGCCGCGCTCGATCAGCTGGATCGCCGTGGTCACGTGGGTCAGGACGCAGGATTGGGTGGGGATCTCGAACCGCCGGATCAGGTCGTCCATCAGCCGGGTCAGGTCGCCCAGCACCGACAGGCTGTCGCTGGCCGGGTTGATCCCGATCACCGCGTCGCCGCAGCCGTACAGCAGGCCGTCCAGGATCGAGGCGGTGATCCCGGCCGGGTCGTCGGTCGGATGGTTGGGCTGCAGCCGAACGGCCATGGTCCCGGCCAGGCCGATGGTGTTGCGGAACCGCGTCGTCACCCGGCACTTCGAAGCCGCCAGGATCAGGTCCTGGTTGCGCATCAGCTTGCTGACCGCCGCGGCCATCTCAGGCGTCAGGCCCGGCGCCAGGGCGGCCAGGGCGGCGGGCGTCGCCAGCTCCGAAAGCAGCCAGTCGCGGAACCCGCCCACGGTCAGCGAGGCCACCGGCGCGAAGGCCGCTGCGTCGTGGCCGTCGAGGATCAGGCGCGTGACCTCGTCGGTCTCGTAGGGCACCAGGGCTTGGTCCAGGAAAGTCTTCAGCGGCAGGTCGGCCAGGGCCGTCTTGGCCGCGACATTCTGCTGGGCGCTGGTCGCGGCGATCCCGGCCAGGGCGTCGCCCGAACGCGGCGGCGAGGCCTTGGCCATCAGGTCGGCCAGGGTCTCGAAGGTCCAGGTGGTTCCGCCCAGGGTCGCGCGATAGGCCATGCGGTGAAGGTGGCGCCGATGGGCGCGGCTGGGAAGCGGACGGCGCGGGACGGAGGCTTTCGAGGGCCGTCTGCCGGTTCGGCGGGCGCCCGTCTACGACCATCGCGGCCTTGCGCCGACAACGCTGTCAGCTACCTTGCCGGCGGCCTCGGAGAAGGGGCGCGGGAGGATCCATGTTCAAGACCCTGGCCTTCACCCTGGCTCTGGCCGCCACGCCCGCCCTCGCCGCGCCCAGTTCGCCCCTGACCCTGACCGACGTCCCTAAGGCCGCCGGCCCGGCGACCGTGCTGTTCAACGGCAAAGACCTGAAGGACTGGGACGCCTGGCTGGGCTATGCCGACCCGGCCCTGACCTACAAGCGGCCCGCCATCGCCCCGATCGGCGTGGGCGCTCAGAGCGCCGACATCTTCAAGGTGGTGGTCGAGGACGGCCGCCCGGCGCTCTACGTCAACGGCAAGGTTTGGGGCAGCTTGGTCCACCGCGGCGACTTCCACGACTATCACCTGCGTCTGCAATACAAGTGGGGCAAGGGCCGCTGGGCGCCGCGCGAGACCCAGGCGCCCAATAACGGCCTGCTCTATCACAGCCACGGCGCGCCGGGCGCGGTGTGGGGCACCTGGAGCCAGGCGGTGGAGTTCGAGATCATGACCGGCTCGATCGGCATGGTCGTGCCGGTGGGCGAGGCGATCAGCGCCACGACCACCGCCGTCGACGATCCCGCCCTGATCCCGCCCAAGCTGCGGTTCGCGCCCGACGGCCGCGTCCAGACGGTCAAGGGCGGTACGGCGAACTGGAACGTCGAGGCCTATCGCGACGCCGAGAAGCCGGCCGGCGAATGGAACACCCTGGACCTCTACGTGCTGGGTGACCGCGCGATCCATGTAGTCAATGGCGTGCCGGTGCTGGAGGTCCGCGACTTGAAGGCCGACGGCGCGCCCCTGACCCACGGCGCGATCCAGTTGCAGTCGGAGGGGGCCGAGACCTTCTTCCGCGACATCGTGCTGGAGCCGATCACCAGCCTGCCGAAGGTGGCGGCGCCCTAGCCCTACCCGAACACCGCCACGCTGAAGACCATGTTGGCGATGGCCGCGAAGCCCAGCAGCAGCAGGCCCAGCGAGACCATGAACGTGATCGAGACCGGGAAGCGGCTGTCCCCGTGGATCAGCCCCTGACGCTTCATCTCGTGCCGGGTCTTCTTCAGCTCCATCATGAACTGCACGTGATGGACCATGCCGACGATCAGCATGACGATGCCCAGCAGCACCAGGATGATGCCGAAATTGCGAGGCGCGTTGGGATTGGCGATAGCCCCCGCGTCGTGGAACTTCTGGAACGTCTGGTAGATCGTGAAGCCGAAGCCGATCAGCGACAGCGAGGTGCGGATCACCGACATCAGGGTGCGGTCGTCGCTCATCCGCGTGCGCTGGAACGACATGCCGGTGCGCCGCATCGACATCTCGGTGCGGTGGGTCGAGAGGTCGGTCCGGAAGGTCGACAGGTCGGTGCGGTATTCCGACAGGTCGGTCCGGTGCTCCGACAGCTGGGTCCGGAAGGTCGAGAGCTTGGTGCGGTGGGTGGAATACTGGGTCGAGGCGACCTCGGGCTTGTCGCTGACCTGCGGCAGCGGCGGCACGGGCGGCAGCTCGATCCGCGCGGGGCGCTTGGGGACGCTGTTGGCCGGCTTGTTGGACATGGTGATGCGCATCCCGGCGAGTTGGCGGTCGGACGCGAGAGTCGCGGGGCCGAGGGCCAGGGTCCATCCGGGTTTCCCCTAGTTCGCCGTGACGCGGTTCCCTGAGGCGCTCGATGAGGCGCTTGATGCGGCGCTCGCCACGCTGTGCGTCGCCAGATAGCCGGCCACCGCCTGGGCCATGGCCCGTGAGGCCCGGGCGTCGGGGTGGCGGTTGTGGGGGATCAGCCAGGCGGGATCGATGCGCACGATCACATAGGGCAGGCCCGCCTCGTCCAGGACGCGGCGGCGCAGCCGCGCCTCGACCGGGGTCTCCGGGCGCAGTTGCGGCACGAGGATCAGCGGAACCGCACCTCGACGCCGGGCCAGGGCGACCGTGTCGGCCAGGGCGGCCCGGCTGGTGGCCACGCCGCGGTCGATGTCGCGTTCCGAGCGGTAGGGCACGGCCCGCCGCGCCACCTCGGCCAGCTTCAGCGAGCGGACCGGCGGCCGCCAGGTCAGGTCGGGGTCCAGATGCGGGCGGTCGACGTCCAGCGTCCGCCGCAGCAGCGACGGCATGAACAGGGCGACCACCGCCACCGGCTTCTGGAAGCCGGCCCACTCGTCACGCAGCCGCAGATAGGACTGGTCGGTRGCGTAGCCCTCGACGGCCAGGTTGGCGCTCTGAACGCCGGTCAGGGCCTCGACCTGGGCGGGCAGCGACTCCGCCCAGGTCAGGCCGTGGCCGACCATCACGGACTCGCCGGTGAACAGGATGGTCGGCCGGGCCAGGTCCACCCGATCGCCCAGGCGGCGGACGCGATGGCCCTGGGCGTCGAAGGCGTAGGCGATCCGCCGGCCGCCCAGCGGCTTGCCCAGGCCCTCGCGGGAGGGGTCGAACACCCAGCCCAGGCGGGGATCGCGATGGCGCAGCGGCTCGCGCCGGGCGGGCACCTCCTGCGTCCCCAGCCAGGGCAGGCGCGACAGCAGGAACTCGCTGGCTGCCAGCGACAGCACCACGGCCAGGGCGAGCGGCCCGACGTCGTAGGCCAGGCGGGCCAGGGTCGTGCGCTCCAGCCTCCGCCCGGCCCACGGCCGCACGACGAAGACCAGCGCCAGGCCCAGGGCCGCCGCCGCCCCGCGCAGGAGGTTCAGGATCAGCACCTGCCGTTCGCGAGGGGTGTAGAAGTCCGGCAGCACGTGGCGGTCCAGCCAGTGCGTGTCGGCCGCCGCCGCCCAGCCCAGCAGGGCCAGGCCGAGCAGGGCCACGATCAGCTCGGCCGCCAGGCGGCGCGCCCTCGACGGCGCCGCGACGGGGCCTTCGGCCCGCTCAGCCAAGTGTTGATCCTCCCTCGCGGATGCTGTTGGATGACCGCCAGAAGGGACCCTGCCCCATGCAATCCCCGCTGTCATCGGTCCACCGATGGGTCTGGCGCGACGCCCGGCGGCGCGCCAACAACCTCCTGCGCTTCGCCGAGGTCGAGGCGGACGGGGGTCGCGACCTGGTCCGGGCCGCCGAGCAGACCAAGGACCCCCTCCTCCGCCGCCTGTTCCTGGTCCACGCCCTGGACGAGCAGCGCCACGCCGGCCTGTTCCGCCAGCGCGGCCTGGCCCTGATGGCCGCCCTGCCGCCAGGCCCCGAGACGGAGGGCCGAGCCGACTGGCTGGCCCCGGGCGAGCGCGGCCTGGACGACCTGCGCGTCGAGCAGGAGCGAGACGGGGCGCTGCTGGCCTTCCTGCACCTGTCGGAAAAGGCCGCCGCCCGCGACTTCACCCATTACATCGCCGTGCTCGACGGCGACCCGCCGACCCGCGAGGTCTTCGAGAAGGTCTGCCACGACGAGGCGTTCCACATGAATTACACCCACGCCCAACTGCTGCGGGTCGCGCCGAAGGACCACGGACGCCTGCTGTGGATGGCCCGCCTGCGCCGCCTGTGGTCGCTGTACCTGCGCTTCGCCGGGGCCCTGGCCGGCGTGATCGGCACGGTGGTGCTGACCCTGCAGTACTTCGTGCTGCTGCCGCCCTTCGCCTTGGCCGCCCGCCGCGCCCAACGCCGCGAGCCCGAGGGCTGGACCCCCATCGCCGCCGAGCGCAACGGCGCGGCCCTGAAACGGCAATACTGATGAGGATCCTCGGCGTCTCGGCCCACTATCACGACGCCGCCGCGGCCCTGGTGGTTGACGGCCTGCCGGTCGGGGCCGTGCAGCAGGAGCGCCTGTCGCGCCGCAAGAACGACGCGGCCTTCCCGCTGGAGGCCATCGAGTGGTGCCTGGACAGCGCGGGCCTGGAGCCCGACGACCTGGACGCCGTGGTCTTCTACGAGCGGCCGATGCTGAAGTTCGACCGCATCCTGATCAGCGCCCTGCGCGCCTTCCCCCACGGCCGGGGCGCCTTCGCCCACGCCATGAAGAACAGCCTGGGCGAGAAGGCCTGGGTGCGCGGCCTGATCACCGCCCAGCTGGGCGTGCGCCGCGACAAGGTGTTGTTCACCGAGCACCACCAGTCGCACGCCGCCGCGGCCTTCCTGACCGCTCCCACCCGCCACGCGGCGATCATGACCACCGACGGGGTCGGCGAATGGGCCACCCTGACCGTGGGACGGGGCCAGAGGACGTTGAACGGCCCGACCAGCATCGTCCTCGACCGCGAGGTGCGGTTCCCCCACTCGCTGGGCATGCTGTACTCGACCTTCACCGCCTATCTGGGCTTCGCGGTCAACGAGGGCGAGTACAAGGTCATGGGCCTGGCCGCCTATGGCCGCCCGACGATGGTCGACCAGGTCCGCCGGGTGATCCGCCGCACCGGCGACGGGGCCTTCGCCCTGGAGCTGGACTATTTCGCCTTCCACACGACGGTGGCGCGGTCCTATTCGAAGCGGTTCGTCGAGCTGTTCGGTCCGCCCCGCCAGGCCTACGAGCCCATCGACCTGGCCACGCCCGAGGGCCGCCGCTTCGCCGACATCGCCGCCAGCGTCCAGGCCGTGCTGGAGGAGATCCTGGTCGACATGACCCGCCGCCTCCACGCCGAGACCGGCCTCCCCGACCTGTGCCTGGGCGGCGGGGTGGCGCTGAACGGCGTGGCCAACGCCCGCATCCTGGCCGAGAGCGGCTTTGAGCGGCTGTTCGTGCCGCCCGCCCCCGGCGACGCCGGCTCGGCCCTGGGGGCGGCGCTCTACGCCGACCGCATCCACTTCGGCAACCCGGACCGCGACGTGCCCGACCATCCGTTCTGGGGTCCCTCGATCGACGACGCCGAGCTGGCCCGCCTGGCCGGCGAGGACGGCCTGCCGGTCGCCACCCTCGACGAAGCCGCCCTGATCGAGCAGACCGCCGACGACCTGGCGGCCGATCGCGTCGTCGGCTGGATGGAGGGCGCCACCGAGTTCGGCCCCCGGGCCCTGGGTCACCGCAGCATCCTCACCGCGCCGCACGACGCCGCCATGCGCGACCGGCTGAACCGCGACATCAAGTACCGCGAGGAGTTCCGCCCCTTCGCCCCCGTGGTGCCGATCGAGGCGGCCGACCGCTATTTCGAGCTGCCCCCCGGCGGGGCGCGGCTGGCGCGGTTCATGTCCGGCGTCTTCCCGGTGCGCCCCGAATGGCGCGAGCGGCTGGCGGCGGTCACCCACGTGGACGGCACCGCCCGGGTCCAGACCGTCGAGCGCGACATGGCCCCGCGACTGCACGCCCTGCTGGAGGCCTACGGCCGCCGCTCGGGCATGCCGGTGCTGCTGAACACTTCGTTCAACCTGGCCGGCGAGCCGATCGTCAACCGGGTGGTCGAGGGCTATTCCACGTTCCGGCGCTGCGGGATCGACGTCCTGGTCGTCGGCCGGTCCCGGATCGTCAAGCGCGCCCTGGCGCAGGCTTCCCCCAAAGAACCGAATGAACCACAGGAGGAACTCGCATGATCCGCCGTCGTGGACGCATCCATCGCCAGATGATCTTGCTGGGCAGCATGGCCGGCTCGACCGCCGACCTGGTCAAGGGTCTCTGGCGCGACCGCTTGGGCCGCCGCTGGCTGGCGCCCCTGGCCGTCTTCCTGTGCCTGACCGGCGCGATCCTGATCCTGGCCGTCACCGTCGAGGCCCTGGCGCCGTTCGTCTACGCGATCTTCTGAGCGTGGACGACGCGCCCAGCGCCGAGCTGCGCGCCCTGCTGGCCTGCCCGGTTTGCGGGGGCGCCCTGGCGGCCGACTGGGCCTGCCGGGGCTGCGGCGCCCGCTACGGCGCGGCGGGCGGCGTGGTCGACCTGCGCCTGCCGGGCGACGCCCGCACCGAAGCCGTCCGCGCCTTCTACGGCCACGCCCCCTTCCCCGGCTATCCGCCGCGCGACAGCCTGGACGGCCTGCGCGCCCGGGCCGAGCGCAGCCCCTTCGCCCGCCTGCTGGACCGCGCCATCCCCGGAGACGCCAGGATCGTCGAGGTCGGTTGCGGCACCGGCCAGATGAGCCTGTACCTGGCCCGCGCCGACCGACTGGTGGTGGGCGCCGACCTGACCCGCGCCTCGCTGGACCTGGGCGCGGCGGCCGCCCGCCGGTTCGGCTCGCGGAACGTTGCGTTCGTCGAAACCGACCTCAACGCCCCGGGCCTGGCCGAGGGGGCGTTCGACGTGGTGGTGAGCCTGGGCGTGCTGCACCATACGCCCGACCCGAGGGCGGCCTTCGCTCGACTGGTGCGGCTGGCCAGGCCGGACGGCGGCATGGTCGTGCTGGGCCTCTACAACGCTGTCGCCAGGCTGCCCTTGCGGCTGAGACGCACCGTCGCCCGTCTGACCGGCTTCCGCTGGATCCCCTTCGACCCGGTGCTGCGCTCCCGCGAAGCCGAACCCGACCGCCACGCCGCCTGGCTGCGCGACCAGTACCGGCACCCGGAGGAGCACCGGCACACCCACGGCGAGGTGCTGAGGTGGTTCGCCGAGACCGGTGTCGACTATGTGCGGGCCTATCCCAGCACCCTGATCGGCGACGAGCCCGACGACCTGTTCGAACCGGCGGCCGACAACTGGAGATTCGAGGCCTGGCTCAGCCAGGTGGGCTGGATGAAGACGCTGGGGCATGAGGGCGGGTTGTTCGTGATGGTGGGACGGCGCGGGCCGTAGCTCACCCCCTTGCCCCCACCTGACCGCTTCKCGGTCTTTCCGCCCCCATAGGGGGCGGAGGCCGAAACGCGGACCCTCTTCCCCCTCTGGGGGAAGACGATCGCGAAGCCATCCGTAGGGGGCAAGTGTTCACCGGCACGACCTTTCGTCATCGCGCTCTCGCTGCGAAGTTTGGGAAGGGTGCGAAGCGCCCGGGCCTCGCCCGGAGTAGCTTTGATGTTGATACCGTTTCGACGAAGTCAGAGCGCTTCGCGCGGAGCCGTTATCCGGAAGCCTTCGGATCGCGGATTTTTAACCCGCTCCGATGGAGGCCCCCCACGGGCGGAAGGTTGGCGCCTTCCGGACCGCCTGGGCGATTTCAGCCCAGGCCTGTCGGCTTGGTCCGCCCCCCCGAGCGCCGGAGCTTCGTCGCGACTGAGGCGAACCTGCTCCAACTCCAACCCAGGGCGTCCTTGTGGGACACGACGGACTAAGCCTTMCCGCTCGTCCACCCCTGAAAGCCGTTCGGTCGCCGGCCGACGCCCTTCCCATGCTT
>NZ_JBFTKU010000024.1:0-84476 GCF_056665975.1 Caulobacter sp. 05T431
CGGCGGCGGGAGCGCCGGCGGCGGGGGCCGGAGCGGCGGCGGCGACCGGAGCGGCCGGCGGCGCGGTCTTGGTCTTCACCCAGGCGTCGAAGTCGGCCTGGCTGACGACGTGGATCTCGATCGGCATGTTCGAGTGGTCGACGCCGCAGAGTTCCGAGCACTGGCCGTAATAGACGCCGATCTTGTCGGCCTTGAACCAGGTTTCGTTCAGGCGGCCCGGGATGGCGTCGGTCTTCAGGCCGAAAGCCGGCAGGGCGAAGGCGTGGATCACGTCGGCGCCGGTGACCTGCACGCGGATCACCTGGTTCACCGGGACGACCATCGGCTTGTCGGCGGCCAGCAGGTACGGCACGCCCTTGGCGTCGGCCTCTTCCTTCTTCAGCGGCACCGAGGTGATCTCGCTGATCTTCTGGTCGGGATATTCGTAGCCCCAGTACCACTGGTAGCCGGTGGCCTTCACCGTCAGGTACGGCTTGGGCATGTCGTTGTAGGCGAACAGCAGCCGGAACGAGAAGATGGCGATGACCATCAGGATCAGCACCGGACCGACGGTCCAGATGATCTCGACGGTGGTGTTGTGGCTGAACTTGGCCGGGACCGGGTTGGCCTTGGCGTTGTACCGGATCACGATCCAGATCAGCAGGCCCAGGACCAGCAGGGTGATGCCGGTGATGATCGGCATCAGGATGTGGTTGTGGAAGGCGATCGCCTCGTACTTCAGCGGCGAGGCCGCCTGCTGGAGGTCATAGGCGCCGGGGGTCGGCTGACCCAGCAGTTCGGCGCCCTTGGCGAGGGCTTCCCCCGCGAACACGCCCGAAAGGGCCATCGTCGTGGCGGCGACGGCGGCTACGCCCGTCAACTTCCGCCGCATCCCCTGAATTTGCGCCTTCATATCCCTCACGGCCCGTTTCGGCGGCGATTTGGCGTCGCGATGAACCCCACGCCGCGCCGACATGCACAATACGACCAGCGACACGGGACTTAGGCAATCGACTTCGTCAGGCGACGGGGAATCGAAGGCTGGGGTCCCGGCGTCTCTGGCCGGTCGCTGGCGTGCATACGCGCTCCAATCCCGGTTGCCAAGCACCAGAGGCGTTCGCCTGAACGCCATGCCGGGAGTAAGGGCTTTCCACCTGAGAACCACTCTCAACAACCGCCCCTTCAGGGCGTTTTCGAGCTACGTACCATTACTAACTTGTAACGCCAGCTACCTTGCAATGGACACTACCTTGCGTCACAAGGGTGACCAGCAACGGGAACCTATCGCCGTGACGGAAGCCATCGAAGTCCAATTGAAGAAGGGGGTGCTGGGACTGTGCGTCCTGGCCCTGCTGTCGAAGGCCGACAGCTACGCCTACGAGATCGCCAGCAAGCTGGCCAAGGCCATCGACATGGGGGAAGGCACCATCTACCCCCTGATGCGCCGCATGCAGTCGGACGGCCAGGTCGAGACCTATCTGGTCGAGTCCCAGGCCGGTCCGCCGCGCAAATATTACCGCCTGACCGAAGCCGGTCGGAGCAGCTTCACGGCCCAGAAGGCCGAATGGGCGGCCTTCAGCTCGGCCGTCGAAAACATCCTGGGAGCCGCCGCATGACGCGCGCCGAATTCCTCGCCCGCCTCAAGCGCGGGCTGGCGGGCATGCCCGCCGCCCAGATCGCCGACATCGTCGCCGACTACGAGGCCCACTTCAACGACGCCCAGGAGGCCGGCCGCAGCGAGAGCGAAGTCGCCGCCGCCCTGGGCGAACCCGAAAGGCTTGCTCGAGAACAGCGCGCCGAGCAGGGGGTCAAGCGCTGGGAGGAGACCAAGAACCCCTCGGCCGCCGCCGGGGCCATCTTCGCCATCCTGGGCCTGGGGGCGCTGGACATCTTCATCCTGGCCCCCGTGCTGATGGGGATCCTGGGGACGCTGTTCGCCTTCTTCATGGCCGCCATCGCCATCTTCGTCGCCGGCGGCGCGGTGGCCACGGTCGGCCCGTTCGCCAGCCAGCCCGGCGGTCCCGCCGTGGCCTTCCTGCTGGGTATAGGCCTGATGGCCGGGGCCACGGCCTGGGCGGCCGTCACCGGCCTGCTGAGCATCTGGCTGGTCAACGGCCTGGTCTGGTTCGGCCGCCTCCACTACCGGCTGCTGAAGCCGGCCATCGAAACCCAGGTCTGAGGGGACCGCCATGATCCGCAACCTGACCATCGTCGCCGTCGCCAGCTTCGTGCTCGCCGTCGGCTGCTTCGCCGGCGCCGCCGCCCTGGGCGGGCCCGAACTGCTCAAGCACGGCTGGAACTTCCCCGCCGACTGGAACATCGACATCAGCGACGACCATGACCACGTCCGCTTCAGCCGCGACGACGACCACGGCGACGGCGGCGACGCCACCACCCGCGACCTCGCCTGGAGCGGCGGGGACGCCTTGCAGATCGACGTGCCGGCCGAGGTGATCTTCACCCAGGCCGCCGCCGGGGCCGGCGGCAGCGTCAAGGTGACCGGGCCCAAGGACCTGGTCGACCGGGTGACGATGGAGAACGGCCGTCTGGGCCTGCGCGACGGCGACGGCGACATCGTCTTCCACGCCCGCCGCGACAGCGACCAGCTGTCGATCGAGGTGATCGCCCCCGGGGTGCGCAGCTTCACCGTCAACGGCAGCGGCGACCTGCACCTGAAGGCCTATGACCAGCCCGACCTGGCCCTGGAGATCAACGGCAGCGGCAATGTCGAGGCCGAGGGCAAGGCCAAGAAGATCGACCTGCGGGTCTCGGGCTCGGGCGAGGCCGACCTGCGCAGCCTGGACACCGGCGACGCCAAGATCGCCCTGGCCGGCAGCGGCGAGGCCCACGTCGCCCCGCACGGCGCCGCCGAGGTCGACGTGGCCGGCAGCGGCGATGTCTACCTGACCAGCAAGCCGACCGTGCTCAGCTCGAACGTCGCGGGCTCGGGGGAAGTGCACCAGGATTGGTGAGCCCCTTCATTTCAACCGTCATCCCGGGCCTTGTGCCCGGGACCCCTGGTTCAGCTGACACGTGAGACGCAAGCGGTTCGCCAGCGAACCGCCCCCTCCGCACCTGCGGCGGACAGAGGGGTCCCGGGCACAAGGCCCGGGATGACGAGCGGAAAATGGCGGCGCTCCTGACTTCAACCCGCGCCGAATCGTCGCCCGGGTGATGACGCGGACGGATGAAACGCTTACCTGTGAGCCCATGAACGCTCCCATCACCGCCCCTTCCCTGCTCGCCTCGGCCGATGTCGATCCCGAGCGCGCCCGCGCCATCCTGGGCGAGGCCCTGGCCGGGGCCGACGACGGCGAGCTGTTCGTCGAGCGCTCCGAGAGCGAGGCCTTCGTGTTCGACGACGGCCGGCTGAAGAGCGCCTCCTACGATTCCGGCGAGGGCTTCGGCCTGCGCGTGGTGGCCGGCGAGACGGCCGGCTACGCCCACTCGGCCGAGATATCCGAAGCCGCCCTGGGCCGCGCCGCCGATTCGGCCAAGCTGGCCCGCCGCGGCTACGCCGGCGTCAGCGCCGAGGCCCCCCGCGCCACCAACGAAAAGCTGTACGGCGAGGACGACCCGGTCTCGTCGCCCGCCTTCTCCGACAAGGTCAGCCTCCTCCAGGAGATCGACGCCTTCGCCCGGGCCCGCGATCCGCGCGTGGTCCAGGTGATGGCCTCGATGGCCGGCGAGCGCCGCGTGGTCGAGATCCTGCGCGCCGACGGCAAGCTGCTGCGCGACGTGCGCCCGCTGGTGCGGGTCAATGTCCAGGTCACCGTCGAGAAGGACGGCCGCCGCGAGGCCGGCTCGTCGGGCGCCGGCGGCCGCGCCGGCTTCTCGGCCTGGATCAGCCCGGACAAGTGGCAGGCCCAGGTCGACGAGGCCCTGCGCATGGCCCTGGTGAACCTCGACGCCGTGGCCTGCCCCGCCGGCGAGATGGACGTGGTGCTGGGCCCGGGCTGGAACGGCGTGCTGCTGCACGAGGCCGTCGGCCACGGGCTGGAGGGCGACTTCAACCGCAAGGGCATCAGCGCCTTCTCCGGCCGCATCGGCGAGCGCGTGGCCGCCAAGGGCGTGACCGTGTTCGACGACGGCTCGATCCCCGGCCGCCGGGGCTCGCTGACCATCGACGACGAGGGCACCCCCACCGAGCGCACCGTGCTGATCGAGGACGGGATCCTGGTCGGCTACATGCACGACCGCATGTCGGCCCGGCTGATGGGCATGAAGGCCACCGGCAACGGCCGCCGCCAGTCCTACGCCCACATGCCCATGCCGCGCATGACCAACACCGGCATGCTGGCGGGCAACGACGACCCGGCCGAGATGATCGCCTCGATGAAGAAGGKCCTCTACTGCGCCAATTTCGGCGGCGGCCAGGTCGACATCACCAACGGCAAGTTCGTCTTCCAGTGCACCGAGGCCTATCTGGTCGAGGACGGCAAGATCACCGCCCCGGTCAAGGGCGCCACCCTGATCGGCGACGGTCCCAGCGCCCTGACCCGCGTGACCATGATCGGCAACGATTTCGACTTCGATCCCGGCATCGGCGTCTGCGGCAAGTCCGGCCAGGGCGTGCCGGTGGGCGTGGGCCAGCCGTCGCTGAAGATCACCGGCCTGACCGTGGGCGGGACGGCGGTCTGAAAAACCCCTCTCTCACAGAGAGAGGGATTTCGAATGGCGCAACCCTTTGGTTTTCAAAACAAAACCACCCCTCCTCAAGGTGATCGCCGAAAACATTTCACAAATGTAATCTACCTTTCGGTTTTGTAACTAGGCCGGAAGCGCCCGCACGCACAGGTTCGCGGCCATCAAAGCGGGGGCGCTTTGGGGGTGAACGCGTCATGAGTCTGGCTTCCGTCATTTTCGCCCTGGGGCTGGCCGCGCCGGAAGCGCAGGCCGCCGCCCAGGCCACGACGCCCGAGGTCCCCGCGCCCGCCGCGCCGTCGGCCGACGCCCAGCGCGGCGTGATCACCTATCCGCCCAGCTTCTTCGCCGAGCAGCACCCCAGCACCGCCCTGGACATGATCAACCGCCTGCCCGGCTTCCGGCTGGACGGCGGCGACAGCGCCCGCGGCTTCGCCGGCACGGCCGGCAACGTGCTGATCAACGGCGAGCGCCCCACCACCAAGAGCGAGAACCTGCAGGACATCCTGGCGCGCATCTCGGCCACGGCCGTCGAGCGCGTCGAGCTGATCCGCGGCGGCGCGCCGGGCATCGACATGCAGGGCCAGACGATCCTGGCCAATGTGGTGATCAAGTCGACGGTCCAGGTCGAGAAGGTCGCCAACCTGCAGACCTATCTCTATCCCGACGGCCTGTTCGGCCCGCTGCTGGAGTTCCAGGCCTCGCGCCGGGACGGTGTGAACGAGTTGGAAGGCTCGCTGAAGGGCACGGTCGACCGCACCGACCAGACCTTCGACGGCGGCGCGCGTGTGACCAGCTTCCCCGACGGCCGGCCCACCATCAAGGAAGCCGTCAAGGGCTACGACCAGATCCAGAACTACGTGGCGCGTGGCGCGATCCAGCGCGCGGCCCCGGGCGGCAAGATCCGCGTCAACGGCAAGATCGAGTACTTCTCGTACGACCGCGACGTCGTCTACACCCAGTACGAGCCGGGCCCCGGCCGTCAGGACACCGGCGAGACCGACAAGAACTGGACCGGCGAATTCGGCGCCCGCTACGACGCCAAGCTGTCGGGCCGCACCGACCTGCAGCTGGTGTTCCTGCAGAACCTGGGCGACGAGCGCTACGGCTCGACCTTCGTCGCCCCCGGCCGCGACGAGGTCTATCGCGAGCACGACAAGACCGGCGAGAGCATCCTGCGCGGCGAGCTCAAGCAGCGCCGCTCGGCCGCCCTGTCGCTGGAGGGCAGCCTGGAGGGCGCCTACAACTTCCTGGACGGCAATATCGGCTACACCGCCAACGGCGCGCCGGTCGACATCGGCCCGCCCCACGTCAAGGTCGAGGAGTTGCGCGGCGAGGCGGCCGGCAAGGCGGTCTGGCGCGCCAATCCCAAGCTGAACATCGAGGCCGGCGCCCGGCTGGAGGTCTCGCGCATCACCCAGAGCGGCGGCGTGGACCTGGAGCGCAGCTTCTTCTATCCCAAGCCCCGGGTGGTGGTGACCTGGAACCCCACCGGCGTCGACCAGCTGCGGATGCGGATCGAGCGCGAGGTCGGCCAGCTGGACTTCGGCGACTTCATCGCCTCGGCCGACCTGACGGCCGGCAGCCAGGACGGCGCCGACGCCAACCTCGAGCCCCAGCGCTCGTGGGTGGGCGAGGTGGCGTGGGAGCGGCGGTTCTGGGGCGCGGGCTCGATCTCGGCCACCCTGACCCACTCCGAGATCCAGGACGTCGTCGACTACAAGCCCCTGCCCACCGGCGGCGACGCGCCCAGCAACATCGGCGACGGCCGCTCCGACCAGTTCGTGATCGCCGCCACCCTGCCGACCCAGAAGCTGGGCATCTCCGGCGGTCAGGTGAAGGCCCGCTTCTCCTGGTTCGACAGCGAGGTCACCGACCCGGTCACCTTCGAGAAGCGCCGCATCACCAACGCCACGCCGTTCGTCTGCAGCCTCAGCTTCACGCGCGACATGCCCGGCGGCAAATGGAGCTGGGGGGCCTCGACCAACTGCCCCAACGAATACAGCCGCTTCCGCTTCAACGAGGTGCGCACCCAGCGCGCCGAGCAGTATTTCGAGGGCTTCGTCGAATGGCGCCCGCGCTCGGACCTGACCGTGCGCACCACCCTGTCGAACTGGACGTCGCGCAACATCACCCGTGAACGGACGATCTACCAGGGCTCGCGCGCCGACGGCGTCGTGGACCGGGTGGAGTACCGCAGCCTGCCGTTCGAGCCGTACCTGTTCATCCAGGTGCGCAAGCGGCTGGGCTAGGCCGAAGGGAACTGCGCGTTTCGACTCGGGGTTAGTCCTTTGGCGGACCCGGGCTTCAGGTCCGAGCCGCGGAACGCCCCATGTCGTCCAGGTCCCTCAAGCCCCGCCTGCTGATCGCGTTGGCCGTCCTGGTCCTGGCCGGCCTGGCGGCGGGCGGATGGTGGTGGTCGGCCCGGCCCGATCCGGCGGCGATGAACGTCTATCCCGGCGTCAGCGGCCCAAAGCCCGTCACCCGGCTCGTCGTTCCGCCCCGCGCCGAGATCGCCCAGTTCGACCGGGGCGGCGACCACCGGCTGGCGATCCTGGTCACCGACCCCAATTCGGGCTGGCTGGGCCTGGTGCGCGGCCTGCGCGCCCAGGGCGTGCCGATCACCGTCACCCAGGACGTCGCCAAGGCGCTGAGGCACAAGGTGGTGCTGGTCTATCCGATCATCTCCGGCCGGGTGCTGACCGCGCCGGACCTGCGGGCCCTGGCCGGCCACGTCCGCGACGGCGGGACGGTGCTGGCCTTCAACCTGGCCGGCGGCGGCCTGGAGGAGCTGTTCGGCGTCGGCGCGGGACGCGAGGGCAGCGAGCGCACGCGCCTGACCTGGACCACCGCCGGCGCGACGCCCGAAGAGACCCAGATCGTGATCTCCGGCCACGGCGAGGCCAAGGTCGAAAGCGTCGGCTACGCGCCCGGGACGGCCAACGTGGCGGCCCGCTTCGACGACGGCTCGGTCGCCGCCAGCTGCCGCACCGTCGGGGGCCAGGCCTGCGTCCTCGGCGTCGACCTGGGCAACCTGGCGCAGCGCGCCATGAACGGCCGGGCCGAGTCCATGGCCCGCGGCTACGTCAACGCCTACGAGCCCTCGCTCGACACCCTGTTCTGGTGGATCAAGGACCTCTATGTCGCCGGCGAGCCGATGCCCTGGCTGGTGTCCAGCGCGCCGGCGGGCAAGACGGTGTCGATCCTGCTGACCCACGACGTCGACTACGGGCCGTCGGTCGGCAACGCCCTGGCCTATGCCGCCATGCTGCGCCAGCGCGGCCTGAAGGGCACGTTCTTCGTCCAGACCAAGTACATGAAGGACTTCAACGACCGGCCGTTCTTCGACGCCGCCGCCATCCGTGACGTCCACGCCCTGGTCGAGCAGGGCATGGAGGTCGGCAGCCACACCGTGGCCCACGCCGGGGCCTTCGAGGCCATGCCGCTGGGCACGGGCCGCGAGCGCTATCCCGGCTACCGCCCGTTCGTCCAGGACGTCGCCACGGTGCGCAAGGGCTCGGTGCTGGGCGAGCTGCGGGTGTCGAAGTTCCTGCTGGAACGGCTGGCGGGCGCGCGCGTGGTGTCGTTCCGACCCGGGCGGCTGTCCTATCCGTTCACCCTGCCCCAGGCCCTGACCGCGACCGGCTATCGCTATTCCTCGTCGATCACGGCCAACACGGTCCTGACCCACCTGCCGTTCCAGCTGACCCAGGACCGGGCCGACGGYGCCCTGACGCCGATCTTCGAATTCCCCGTCACCATCGAGGACGAGGCCCAGCCGCCGCTGGACCGGAGGCTGGACGCGGCCGACGCGGTGATCACCCGGATCGCGCGCCGCCAGGGCGTGGCGACGATCCTGATCCATCCCAACGTCACGGCCGGGAAACTGGATTTCGAGACCCGGCTGACCGACCGCTGGCGCGATCGCGCCTGGATGGGGACGGTCGAGGCGTTCGGCGACTGGTGGTCGGCCCGCGACGTCCTGGAGGCCGACGTCTCGCCGCGCGACGACGGCTGGGTCCTGGACGTCGCCGCGCCGCGCGGGGCGGCGGGCGTCGAGATCGTCCTACCCAAGGCCGGCGGGCGGAAGGTGGCGCTGGCCCTGCCGGCCGGCGGCCGGACGTCGGTGGCGATCCCGTGAGACGCCGTCGCGTCGGTCGCCTGGCGKGCCTGTGCGGCGGCCTCGCGACCCTGCCCGCGACGGCCGGCGCCCAGACCCTGATCTGGTCGGACGAGTTCGACGGCGCGCGCCTGGACCCCGCCAAGTGGACGGCCAGCCAGGACTGCTGGGGCGGCGGCAACGACGAGCGCCAGTGCTATGTCGACGACGCCCAGGCCCTCCGCGTCGCCGACGGGAGGCTGAGGATCACCGCCCGTCGCCGGGCCGTGACGGGCCGCGCCCGGCCCCTGGGCGATCCCTCGCCGGAGCGGGTCGACCGGCGCTACGCCTCGGGACGGATCCAGACACAAGGCTTGGCCTCGTTCCGCTACGGCCGCATCGCCGTGCGGGCCCGGCTGCCGGGGGGACAAGGGCTGTGGCCGGCGATCTGGATGCTGCCCGAACACGACAACTACGGCCCCTATCCACAGTCGGGCGAGATCGACATCGCCGAGGCCGTGAACCTGGGCGTGCGCTGCGCGGGCTGCCGCGACCGGGTGCAGGGCGCGGTGCACCACGGCCCCGGCCTGGCGGCCAACCGCATGTGGAGCGGCGCCGTCCGCCTGGCCCCGGTCGACGGCTTCCACGTTTTCGCCCTGGACTGGACGCCCCAGCGCATGACCTGGTCGCTCGACGGCGAGCCCTATTTCAGCCAACCCACCCGCAAGCCGTTCGACCAGCGCTTCCACCTGATCCTCAACCTGGCGGTCGGCGGCCGCTGGCCGGAGATCACCGGGCGGAAGGGCGTCGACGACAAGGCCCTGCCCGCCACGCTGGAGGTGGACTGGGTGCGGGTCTACGCGCTGCCCTGAGGGGCGGCGACCGCCCTACTTGGCGACGATCTTGATGATCCGCTTGGACGACGGCCGGCCCGACAGGCCCTTGCCGGGGGCGTAGGTCACCGTCAGGTCGCCGCCCTTGAGGCTGGCGCCGGGCTTGTGGCCCTCGGCCAGCAGCACGCGGGTGACGCGGGCCAGCAGGTTGCGGTCGCCGTCGCGGGCCATGCGCTCGAAGGCCTCGGCGGTGACGGTGGCGGTGTCGGCGACCAGCACCGAGGTGCCGGGGGTGGCGTCGTCGACGGTTTCGAAGGCCACCCGGTGCTGGGCCGCGCGGCTGGCGCGGGCGCTGGCCTGGACCAGGCGCTGGAACAGGGCGTTGACCGAAATGAACGGCGGCGGCTGGATCGAGCTGGCCTTGCCCATCAGGGCGGCCGCGTCGCCGGCCGGGCGCTCGGTGGTGAACAGGGTCATGCCGCCCAGTTTGCTGGCCCGCAGGACCGGCTCGCCCAGCTCGTTCTTGTAGATGGTGTCGCCGCGCGGCGCGGGCTGGGGCGACAGCACCCAGATCTCGGAGCTGTTCTCGAACTTCAGCAGCGGCTGGGGCGCGGCGCGGTCCAGGATGAAGGCGTCGCCGGTCTCCGCGGCCACGTAGCGGGCGACGGGCGGGGCGGGCGACTTGCGGGTCTCGCTGCCGCGATGGCCCAGGAAGGCGTCGCGCAGGCTGGATTGGGCATGGGCCGCCCCAGAGGGGGCCGCGCCGACGATGGCCGCGAGGGCGAACGCCAGCAGGATCGCCCAGCGTCCTGGCCCCGTCGTCACCGCCGATTGACTCTTCATACCCAGGGTCATGCCCCGCGACTGGGGCGAATCTTGGACCCAGAAGACCTTGTTGCCGCCACGCGCTTTCCCGAAGGACACTCTGAAATGCTTGGAAGAATTTCCCCGCCGGCCGGAATCTTCGAACCGGCGGGGAGTCTTCGTCAAGTCGTCATGTCTTTTTGAGGCGGCGTGTGGCGTTTGGGTGGCGCCTAGAGTCGGGGCGTGGCGGCTGTACGTTTCGCAGCCTCCCCCGTTTTCGTCATTCCCGCCCTTGTGGCGGGAATGACGGACCCAAATGGAGGTGTTGGAGGCTCTCTTCCCCCTAGGCCGCCATGTACTGGCCGCCGTTGATGGTCAGGGTGGCGCCGGTCACGAAGCCCGCGCGCTCGCCGGCCAGGAACGAGACCACGTCGGCGATCTCCTCGCCCTTGCCCAGGCGGCCGACCGGGATGCCGGCGATGATGCTGGCCAGCACGGCCTCGGGCACGGCGGCGACCATCTCTGTGTCGATATAGCCCGGGCAGATCACGTTGACCGTCACGCCCTTCTTGGCGTTCTCCTGGGCCAGGGCCTTGGTGAAGCCGATCAGCCCGGCCTTGGCGGCCGAGTAGTTGGTCTGGCCCATCTGGCCCTTCTGGCCGTTGATCGAGCTGATGTTGATGATCCGGCCCCAGCCGCGCTCGCGCATGCCCTCGATGACCGGGCGGGTCATGTTGAAGGCGCTGTCCATGTTGACGCGGATGACCTCGGACCACTGGTCGTAGGTCATCTTGTGCAGCATGCCGTCGCGGGTGATGCCGGCGTTGTTGACCAGCACCTCGACGGGCCCGAGCTCTGCCTCGACCTGCTTGACGGCGGCGGCGCAGTCGTCGAACGAGCCGACATTGCCCTTGACCACCATCACGCCCAGGCTCTTGGCGCAGGCCGCGGCGGCCTCCTCGTTGCCGGAATAGCCGGCCGCCACCTTCAGACCATCGGCCACGAGCCGCTCGCAGATCGCTCGACCGATGCCCCGGGTGCCGCCGGTCACGAATGCAACTCTCGCCATGATGATCTCCGCTGTGTTCCCCGATGGTTGCACGCGGGGGACGCCATGGGACAAGCCCCCATGGCGTCCGTCATGAAAAATTTGCCGAAACAGCCAATCAAAACAGACGTCTGATCGGCCGGCCCCTCAAAGGGAAATCGTCAAACCGCCTCGACGCACATGGCCACGCCCATGCCCCCGCCGATGCACAACGTGGCCAGGCCCTTCTTGGCTCCCGAGCGCTTCATCTCGTGGACCAGGGTGGTCAGGATGCGCGCGCCCGAAGCGCCGATCGGGTGGCCGATGGCGATGGCCCCGCCGTTGACATTGACCTTGGCCGGATCGAGGCCCAGCTCGCCCACCACGCACAGGGCCTGGGCGGCGAAGGCCTCGTTGCTCTCGATCAGGTCCAGGTCCGAGGCCTTCCAGCCGGCCTTCTCCAGGGCCTTCTTCGAGGCGGGGATCGGGCCGGTGCCCATGATCTCGGGCTCGACGCCGGCGTTGGCCCACGAGGCGATGCGGACCAGCGGGGTCAGGCCGCGCTTCTTGGCCTCGTCGGCGCTCATCAGCACCAGGGCCGCGGCGCCGTCGTTGAGGCCCGAGGCGTTGGCGGCGGTGACCGTGCCGTCCTTGGCGAAGGCGGGCTTGAGGCCCGAGATGCCGTCCAGGGTGACGCCGTGGCGGATGAACTCGTCCTTGTCGACAACCGTGTCGCCCTTGCGGCCCTTGATGGTGACCGGGACGATCTCGGCGTCGAACTTGCCGGCCTTCTGGGCGGCCTCGGCGCGGTTCTGGCTGGTGACGGCGAACTTGTCCTGGGCCTCGCGGGTGATCTGCCAGCGGGCGGCGATGTTCTCGGCGGTCTGACCCATGTGGTAGCCGTGGAAGGCGTCCCACAGGCCGTCCTTGATCATGGTGTCGACGAAGCTGAGGTCGCCCATCTTCTGGCCGTTGCGCAGGGCCTGGGCGTGCGGGGCCTGGCTCATGCTCTCCTGGCCGCCCACCACCACGATGTCGGCGTCGCCGGCGGCGATCTGCTGGGCGCCCAGCGCCACGGCGCGCAGGCCCGAGCCGCACAGCTGGTTCAGGCTCCAGGCGGGGCTCTCGACCGGGATGCCGGCGTTGACCGAGGCCTGGCGGGCCGGGCCCTGGCCGGCGGCGGCCTGCAGCACCTGGCCCAGGATCACCTCGTCGACGTCGGCCGGGGCGATGCCCGCCCGCTCGACGGCGGCCTGGATGGCCAGCTTGCCCAGCTCGTGGGCCGGCAGGCTGGAAAGGGCGCCGAGGAACGATCCGACCGGCGTGCGGGCGGCGGAAACGATGACGATGTCGCTCATGGCGAAATAGCTCCCGTGACGTGTTTCCGGGCGCTTCTCGCATCTGCGGCGCCCATGATTTTGCAGTGCGGCATAAACTTGCACAAAGCCGTGTCGTTCGTCACGCGCACATTTTCACGGGATGTTGCGAGTTCCAAGCACGGCCGGGACTGGCGCCCTGCCTTTGCATTCGCGATAGTGCGATGCGAAAAGGCGGAGACAACGCTGTCCTAGGGAACGAAATGTCCGAGAACAACGAAAACGGCGAAACGCCCTCGGCCAAGGCCGGAGAAAAGGGCGCCGGCCAGAAGGTCGTCATCAAGAAGTACGCCAACCGCCGGCTCTACAACACGGCCTCTTCGTCGTACGTCACCCTCGAGCACCTGTCGGACATGGTGAAGGAGGGGATCGACTTCGTCGTCTACGACGCCAAGACCAACGACGACATCACCCGCTCGGTCCTGACCCAGATCATCTTCGAGGAAGAGAATCGCGGCGGCGGCCAGAACCTGCTGCCGATCCAGTTCCTCCGTCAGCTGATCGGCTTCTACGGCAATTCCATGCAGGCCTTCCTGCCCAGCTATCTGGAAATGTCGCTGGAGAGCTTCACCAAGCAGCAGGAGCGCATGCGCAGCCAGTTCGCCGGCCTGGCGCCGGGCAAGGGCATGCCGGGCATGGGGGTCTACGAGGAGCAGATCCGCCAGAACATGGCGCTGTTCGACCGGGCCATGAAGATGTTCTCGCCGTTCGCCTACGCCCGGCCCGAGGACGCCGCCGCCCCGCCGCCGCCCGCCGAACCGCCGCCCCCGGCCCCGTCCGCGCCCAGCGAGGACTCCCTGGCCGACCTCAAGCGCCAGCTCGAGGCCATGCAGCAGCAGATCGAGAAGCTGGCGACCAAGCCGTAGGGCGCGGGTCCACGATTGGGGACAGGCGCATGCGCCTGTCCCCAGCCGGATCCACGATCCCTTAACCACGCCGGCCCATCCGTTCTTAACCGTCCCGGCGCTACCTCTTTCACCATGAACGGTCCGATCGACCCCATCCGACGCGCGCAAGCCGCGCGCCGGGCGCTGCCCGCGCCCCGCGACGACCGTCCCGAGGCGGACGGCGAGGAAGACGTGACCTTCGTGCGCGACGAGCAGCCGGCCCCGCCGCCGCCGCCCCGACCCAATACGCGCAAGGGGGGCGCCTTCGCGACCTTCGCCGCCCACCTGATGGGCCAGAGCGGCCAGAAGCGCGGCCTGCGCGGTGGGCAGGAAGTGCTCGACGCGGCGCGTTCGACCTATCTCGGCACGGAATATTCCGGCCCGGCCGACCGCCGTCCCAAGGCGGGTCTGATCAAGAAGACCGAGATCTAGCCTTTCAGGCGGGCCAGTTCGGCCTCCAGCGCGGCCACCCGCGCCTCCAGCGAAGCCACCTTCTGCTCCAGCGTGACGGGTTCGCGCGGCAGGGCCGCCACGTGCGCCCCCACGCCCGCCCGGCGCGCGGCCTCGGCCAGCGGAACTCCCAGCAGCTCGGCGAAAGCGGCGATCTGGGCCGCCGTCAGCTCGCGCTGGTCCTTGTAGGCCAGGGTCAGTTCGTCGGTGGTCATGCCGGCCACGGCGGCCAGAACCGCCCGCGTCAGCCCCCGCTCGGCCAGCCGCGCGTCGTACCAGAGCTGGTCGAAGAACAACGCCATGGGTCGAAGGCTAACGCAGGAGGCGGCGTTGGCGCCAGTCTTGCTTGGTGGCGAGGGACTTCAGGCCTCGAGACCCATCATGCTGCTGACCGCCGTGACCCGCTTCTTCGACATCGCCGTCGTGACCCTGATCTTCACGGCGCTGACCTGAGACCAAAAATCCGCTCATCCCGGCGAATGCCGGGACCCAGATGGCAAATCTGGGTGGCGGGCTCCACAAGCGCAGCGCCCTTCCAACCCGCCTCCCCGCTAAGGGATCTGGGTCCCGGCGTTCGCCGGGATGAGCGGTGTTGTTAGGCGCTCTCCAGCAGCATCATCGTCCCCTGGCCGCCGTCGGCGCAGATGCTGACGATGGCCTTCTCGCCCTTGGGCCGGGTCGCCAGTTCCTTGACCGCCTGGCTCAGGATCCGCGCCCCGGTCGCCCCGAACGGGTGGCCGACCGCCAGGCTGCCGCCGGTGGGGTTCATCCGCTCGCGCGGGAATTTGCCGAGGTCGGTCTCGACCCCCGCCTTGGTCCGCCGGAAGCCTTCGTCCTCCCAAGCGGCGATGTGCGACAGCACCTGGGCGGCGAAGGCCTCGTGGATCTCCCACAGGCCGATGTCGGCGTACTTGAGACCGTTGCGTGCCAGCAGACGCGGCACGCCGTAGGCCGGGGCCATCAGCAGGCCCTCGTGGCGCAGGTCGATCGAGGTGACCTCGTAATCGACCACCTTCACCCGCGGGGTCTTGGCCGGCAGGCGCGCCAGGCCCGCCTCGGACGCCACCCAGATCGCCGCCGCCCCGTCGGTCAGGGGCGAGGAATTGCCGGCCGTCAGGGTGCCCTGGCCGCTGGTCTTGTCGAAGGCCGGCCCCAGCTTGGCCAGCTTCTCCAGCGTCGAATCCTTGCGCGGGATGGTGTCGCGCTTCAGCTCGCCGATCGGGATCACCAGGTCGTCGAAGAAGCCGGCCTCCCAGGCCGCCACCGCGTGCTGGTGGCTCTCGAAGGCGATCTGGTCCTGGTCGGCCCGCGACAGCTTCCATTCCTTGGCGGTGATCTCGGTGTGCTCGCCCATCGACAGGCCCGTGGTGCGGTTGGCGACCTTGGGGATCCAGAGCTTCAGGTCCGACGGCTTCAGCCGGCCCAGCTGGGCCAGGCGCGCGCCCGGGGTCTTGGCCGACTGGAAGCCCTTGAGCCAATCGGAGAAGCCGATGCTGGCCCCGATCTGGACCTTGCTCATGCTCTCGACCCCGCCCACCAGGGCCAGGTCGCGGCCGCGCCCGTCGATCATGCCGGCCGCCTCGATCACCCCGATCATGCTGGTCGAGCAGGCCATGATCGTCGAGAAGGCTGGGATGGTCGGGTCGCCCCCGGCGTCCAGCAGCACCTCGCGGGCGATGTTGCTCCAGGTGAGGTTGGGGATCACCGTGCCCCAGATGGCGAAGTCGGGGCGGGCGCCCCCTTCTTTCTGGGAAAGTTGCGCCAGCATGGCCTGCACGACCGGCACCGACAGGGCGATGGCGTCATAGCCCTTCAGCGGCCCGTCGACCTTGGCGAAGGGGGTGCGCAGCCCGGCCGCCAGCCAGATGTCGGGTTTGGACGCCATGATCGTGATCCTCGCAAAGCCAGGATGTCAGCATGGCGAGGCTGGGCCGCAAGGTCTTGTTGAAATTCGTGGCGATCCCCTCTCAACCGTCATCCCGGGCCCTGTGCCCGGGACCCCTGGTTCAGCTGACGGTGAAGCGAAATGGCGCGCCAGCGCGCCACACCCCCGCACCTGCGGCGGACAAAGGGGTCCCGGGCACAAGGCCCGGGATGACGGTTGTTATGAAGATCAGTGCGCGTCGCTGAAGTCGATGTCGCGGCGGGCCGAGACGATGGTCACGATGAAGCCGGCCAGCACGTCCAGCAGCACCATCACCGTCAGCAGGAAGAACACCGAGGTGCCGAAGGCCGGGGCCAGCAGGAACTCGACCAGGCAGACGATGAACAGCACCATCGACAGCGAGTGGTTGATGATCGCGATCTTGCGGCTGGTCGTGGACTTCAGCAGCTCGACGAACAGCACCACCAGCGAGGCGGCCAGCAGCAGGTCGCCCAGGCTGACGGCCCAGTCGGCCTTGGAGGTCATGTGGATCGTGAACAGCTGCTCGGCCAGCCGGGCCTGGGCGCTGGAGGCGTTGAAGCCGCCGGCCAGGGTCAGGACGATCAGGTTGTAGACCAGCACCGGCAGGGCCAGCAGCGGAAACGCGGCGAACATCTCTGGCTCTCCCCCGAAGGCCGATTGAGGAACGATGGTTAACCGGTTTTGCGGATTCCCGAAAGCCGGCGCCGCTCGATGGGCGAGCCGCTCCCGAAATACCCGCGCTGAACCGGGGACATGCCCTCGCGGCGTGTCCCCATCAGCATCCGCCGAGCCAGGACTTGGGGACACGCCCAAGGGCATGTCCCCGGCTCAGACCTCGTCCACGCCCAGCGGGTTGCGGGCCCGGGTCTGCAGCCACATCACGCCCAGCAGATCGGACACCGAGGCCTTGAGGCGGCCGAAGTTGGTGTATTTCGACACCCCGCTCTCGCGGTGCCGATGATTCACCGGCTGGAAGTCGACCTGATAGCCCTCGCGCAGCATCAGGGCCGGGATGTAGCGGTGGATGTGATCGAAGTACGGCAGGCGCAGGAAGGCCTCGCGGCGGAAGGCCTTCAGCCCGCAGCCGGTGTCGTTGGCGGTGTCCTTCAGCAGGCGCTTGCGCACCCCGTTGCCTAACTTGGAGGCGAAGCGCTTGGCGTTGCTGTCCTGGCGCTTGACCCGCTCGCCGCCCACCAGGGCCAGCTCCGGCGGGCCGGCCTTCAGGGCCTTGGCCAGGCGCGGCGCGTCGGCCGGGTCGTTCTGGCCGTCGCCGTCCAGGGTGATCACGATCGGGGCGCGGGCGGCCAGCACGCCGCTGCGCACGGCGCGGCTCTGGCCCGAATTCTTGCGATGGGACAGCACGCGCAGCTGCGGGATCTCGGCCTTCAGCGCCACCAGCAGGGCCTTGGTGTCGTCGCGGCTGGCGTCGTCGATGAAGATGATCTCGTGGTTCTCGCCGGCGAAGGCGGCGGCGATCTCGCGCGCCAGGGCGGGCGCGGCGCCCCCTTCGTCGAAGACGGGAACGACCACGGAATAGTCGGGAGCTTCCGAAGAGACGGGGGAGGCTTGAGCGTTCATCGGCCTCTAATAGCGCAAAAATAGCCAGAAAGAAGGATCGTGCTATTCCAGTATGATGACGCTTGAATCTCGCCTGGATGACTGGAGCCGCGGCTGRCGCGGCCCGCTGTTCGCCGCCCTGGTCGCGCTGATCGCCGGACTGCCCGGCCTGTTCGCCATGCCGCCGCTGGACCGCGACGAATCGCGCTTCGCCCAGGCCACCGCCCAGATGCTGGAAACCGACGACATGGTCGTCATCAAGTTCCAGGACCAGCCGCGCTTCAAGAAGCCCGTCGGCATCCACTGGCTGCAGGCGGCCAGCGTCACCGCGTTCTCCGCCGTCGAGGACCGGGGCGTCTGGGCCTATCGCATCCCCTCGCTGCTGGGCGCCATGCTGGCGGCGGCGGCCTGCGCCTGGGGCGCGGCGGCGCTGCTGAGCCCCAAGACGGGACTGCTGGCCGGCGGCATACTGGGCGCGACCATCCTGCTGTCGACCGAGGCGTTCATCGCCAAGACCGACGCGGCCCTGTGCGGCTTCACCACCCTGGCCATGGCCGCCCTGGCCCGCATCTACGCCGCCCACCTTGCCGGTGAAAAGGTCTCCCGCTGGACCAAGCTGGCCTTCTGGATCGGCCTGGCCATGGGCGTGTTGATCAAGGGCCCGGTGGGGCTGATGGTGGTGGTCCTCAGCGTGATCGCCCTGTGGATCTGGGACCGCAAGGCCGCATGGATCAAGGACCTGGGCTGGGGCTGGGGGGTCACCGTGCTGGCCGCCGTCGTCCTGCCCTGGGCGATGATGATCACCGTGGCCACCGACGGCGCCTTCTGGTCCACCGCCGTGGGCAGCGACCTGGCCCCCAAGCTGGCTGGCGGCCAGGAGAGCCACGGCGCGTTGCCGGGCAGCTACGCCCTGGCGGCGTTCCTGCTGGTGTTCCCGGCCAGCCTGCTACTGCCCGCCGGCCTGGTCCAGGGCTGGAGCGGCCGCAAGGAGGCGGGGATCCGCTTCGCCGTCTGCTGGCTGGTCCCGACCTGGCTGGTGTTCGAGCTGCTGCCGACCAAGCTGGTCCACTACACCCTGCCCGCCTTCCCGGCCCTGGCCATGCTGATGGCCGCGTCGCTGCGGGCGCCGCTGGGCAAGGTCTCGCGCGCGATCGGCGCGGGACTGTCGGCCCTGGCCGGCCTGCTGTTCGCGGTCATGGCGGCCTATCTGTACAAGGAATACGGCGACCCGACCGACCTGCCGGTCACGATCCTGACCGCCCTGCTGTTCCTGGCCGCCGGGGTGGTCGGGGCGGTGCTGGTGATGCGCCGGACCGCCGCCACCGCCCTGGTCGCGGCGGGGGTGCTGGGCGTCCTGGCCCACGGCGCCCTGGTGGGCCTGCTCGTGCCGCGCCTGGAGCCGCTGCTGCTGTCGCCGCGCCTGGAGAAGGCGCTGGAGGCGGCCGACCTGGCCCCGCGCGGCGGCGCGCCGGGCCCGGTGGCCGTCACCGGCTACGCCGAGCCCAGCATGATCTTCCTGCTGGGCACCACCACCCAGCTGACCGACCCCGTCGGCGCGGCCAAGGCCGTGGCCCAGGGCCGTCCGGCCGTGGTCGAGGGCCGCCAGGAGAAGGCCTTCCAGGCCGCCCTCGCCGCCCTGGGCCAGACCGCCCGTCCGGCCGGCGTGGTCGAGGGCTTCGACTATTCCGACGGCGACAAGGAGCGCCTGACCCTCTATCGCGGCGCGCCGATCCGCGCCGACGACGAGGACGACACGGCGCCGGCCGACGACACCGCCCCAGGGGAGACCCGCCCATGAGCCGCTTCATCCAGATCGTCGAGGTCGGCCCGCGCGACGGACTGCAGAACGAGAAGCTGTCCCTGACCGTGGCCGAGAAGCTGGACATGATCCGGCGGCTGGAGGCGGCGGGGGCCAGGCGCATCGAGACCGTCTCGTTCGTCAATCCCAACCGCGTGCCGCAGATGGCGGGGGCCGAGGAGATCCAGGCGGCCCTCACGCCTGATCTGGATCATTCCCGCATTGGCCTGGTGCTGAACATGCGCGGCTGGGAACGCTGCGTGTCGGCCGGCTGCGATGAGGCCAATGTGGTGGTCTGCGCCACCGACGGCTTCGGCCTGGCCAACCAGGGCGCGACGGCCAGGCAGCAGCTGGACGCCCTGGGCGCGATCTGCGAGCGCCGGGCGCTGGAGGGCGGCCCGCCGATCACCGCCACGATCTCGGTGGCCTTCGGCTGCCCGTTCGACGGCGAGGTTTCTGAAGACCAGGTCGTGACCATCGCCCGGGCCGCGGCCCTGTTCGGCGTGGCCGAGATCGCCATCGCCGACACCATCGGCGTCGCCGATCCCTGGACGGTGCGCAAGCGCGTGGAGGGCGTGCGCGAGGCCGCGCCGGACACCCGCCTGCGCCTGCACTTCCACGACACCCGCAACACCGGCCTGGCCAACGCCTATGCCGGAGTCGAGGCCGGGGTCGACGTGCTGGACGCCTCGGTCGGCGGCCTGGGCGGCTGCCCGTTCGCCCCCAACGCCACCGGCAATATCGGCACCGAGGACCTGGTCTACATGCTGGAGCGGGGCGGCTACGAGACCGGCTACGAGCTGGACGCCCTGATCCAGATCGGCCGCGACGTCAGCGAACGCCTGGGCAAGGCCCCGGCCTCTTCCCTGGGCAAGGCCGGCAAGTTCCCCGCCTGACGTCGCTACTTGTAGTGACAAGGCCAAGTTGACTCGCCCCACGGGTGATCTTCTAGTCCGCCGCGCCGCGACCTCCAGCACGGGGCGCGAGGAACAGGGGGACCGCCATGACCACCACGATCACCTTCCACGACGCCTTCCCGGCCGGCTGTCCGTCGCCGGCGGGCCCCTATCGCGAGGCGGGCCTGGTGTTCACCAACTCGGTGGGCAACGCCTGGTGCAGCCCGTTCGTCAACGACTTCGTCGGCACCTACGGCTCGCCCAGCCAGCTGTTCGTCAGCCGCGACGACGGCGGGACCTTCGACTTCGCCTCGCTGCAGGTGTGCAATCCCAACACGGCGATCCCGTCGCAGGTCACCACCTTCGTCGGAACCCGCGCCGACGGCTCGACGGTCAGCGCCCAGTTCAGCACGCCGAACGGCGACACCACGCCCCAGACCTTCGCGCCGACGGGCTTCGACGACCTGACGAGCCTGGTGGTCCACCTGGGCTTCGTGGCCTTCGACACCTTCGTCTTCGAGGGCGTGTCGGCCAAGACGGTGCTGTTCGACCAGGACTTCCCGCCGGGCTGCCCGTCGGCTTCGACCGCCTACGCCTCCCAGGGCCTGACCTTCACCAACTCGGCCGACAACACCTGGTGCAGCGGCTTCATCAACGGCTTCGTCGGCAGCTACCAGGCGCCGTGCACGGTGACGGTCGCGCCGGCGGCGGGCCAGACGTTCGACTTCCTGTCGCTGCAGGTGTGCAATCCCAACCCGGCCATCACCGCCCAGCCGGTCACCTTCACCGGGACGCGGCCGGACGGCTCGACCGTCAGCGTCACCTTCTCGACGCCGTCGAACAACACCGCGCCCCAGACCTTCGCCCCCGAGGGCTTCGGCGGCCTGGCCTCGCTGACCATCGCCCTGGGCTTCGTGGCCTTCGACAACTTCGTGTTCGCCGACTAGACGGCCCTCAGGACCCTTCTCCCCTCGCGGGAGAAGGTGTCGGCCAAGCCGACGGATGAGGGGTCTCTCAAACGAAAACCGCCGCGACAGCTGAGAAGCCGATCGCGGCGGTTCTGGTCTTAAGCCCCTCACCCGACCCCGCTCCGCGGAGCCACCCTCTCCCGCAAGGGGAGAGGGAAATCCTAGATCGGCCTGCCCGTGATCTTCCAGAGCAGCGGCCGCAGCACGCTCATCAGCAGGATGGCCGGGGCCAGCAGGACGGCGATCACGTAGCGCTGGACCGTGTCGGCCCGTTTGATGAAGTAGCGCGACAGGCCCACGCCCTTGTGGAACTCGACCTTCACCGGGTGCTCCAGGCTGGTGTGGCCCAGGTGAATCACTTCGGCCTTGGGCTGGAACAGCACCTCGCCGCCGGCCTGGCGCGCGCGCCAGCACAGGTCGATGTCCTCGACGTGCAGGAAGTAGCCCTCGTCGAAGCCGCCCAGCAGGTCGAAGTCCTGGCGGCGCAGGGCGAAGCAGGCGCCGGAGATGGTCGGCATCGGGACCGGCCCGTCCGGCGTGGGTTCGTGCTCGCGGTGGATTTCGAACTGCGACAGGCCCGGGAACCGCGAGGTCAGGTGGCCGAAGCTGAGCAGGGTGGTGACCGGTGTCACCTCGCCCCGGCGGCCGCCGCGCTGTTCGGTGCCGTCGGTGTTCATCACCCGCGCCCCGACCACGGTCGGGACCGGCCGGCCCTCGAAGGCCGCGACCAGGGCCTCGATGCAGCCGTCCTGCAGGTTGGCGTCGGGATTGAGGAAGACGATGTATTCGCCCCGCGCGATCTCGGCGCCCATGTTGGCCCCGCGCGCGAAGCCGACATTGCCGTGCCCCTGCCGCAGCACGACGCGCGGCTCGGCCATGCCCAGATTGCGCAGCCGCTCGGCCTCGCCCTCGGGCGACCCGTTGTCGATGATGACGAACTCGTCGACCTGCGGCTCGTCCAGCACGTGGCGGATGCTGTCGACCAGCGCTTCCCCGGTCTTGTAGACGACCATGACGACCGAGATGCGCGGCCGGATCGGCCGCGCACCCGCAACGAAGGTCGAAGGAGAGGGAAGAATGCTGTTCATCAGGCCTGCGCCAACTCCGCGGGCGCCGCCGCCGTGCGAGCCCGGGCGAGGTCGGGCGGCGTCGCTTCCTCGGTCAACGCGCGAACCGCGTCTTCCAGCGACAGCACCCTCTGCCCTTCGCCGCCCAGGCGACGCAGGGCGACTTCTCCGTTCTCGGCTTCCTTACGCCCGACCACTGCGATCACCGGTACTTTCGCGAGGCTGTGTTCGCGAATCTTGTAGTTAATCTTCTCGTTCCTGAGATCGACCTCTGCGCGAATACCGGCCGAAGTCAACCGGTCGGCCACTCGCTGGGCGTAGTCGTCGGCGTCCGACGTGATCGTGGCCACCACCACCTGGGTCGGCGCCAGCCACAGCGGCAGGGCGCCGGCGTAGTTCTCCAGCAGGATGCCGATGAAGCGCTCGAACGAGCCCAGGATCGCGCGGTGCAGCATCACGGGCCGGTGCTTGGCGCCGTCCTCGCCGATGTACTCGGCGCCCAACCGCTCGGGCAGGACATAGTCCAGCTGCAGCGTGCCGCAGGTCCATTCCCGGCCGATGGCGTCCTGGACGATGAAGTCCAGCTTCGGCGCATAGAAGGCCCCGTCGCCCTCGGCGATCACCGGCTCGACCCCGGCCAGGCGCGCGGCCTCGGCCAGCATGCCCTCGGCCTTGTCCCAGAACTCGTCCGAGCCGGCGCGCAGCTCGGGGCGCGTGGCCAGGGCGATGTACTTGGTCGTCATGCCCAGGTCGCCGTGGATCATCCGCGTCAGGCGGATGAAGCGCTCGGTCTCGTCGACGATCTGGTCTTCGCGGCAGAAGATGTGGGCGTCGTCCTGGGTGAAGGCGCGCACCCGCATCAGGCCGTGCAGGGCGCCCGACGGCTCGTAGCGGTGGCACGACCCGAACTCGGCCATGCGCATCGGCAGTTCGCGGTACGAGCGCTGGCCGACGTTCCAGATCTGCACGTGGCCCGGACAGTTCATCGGCTTCAGCGACAGGACCTCGCCCTCGACCGTCTCGCAGACGAACATGTTGGCGCGGTACTTGTCCCAGTGGCCGGACTTCTCCCAGAAGGCCTTGTCCAGCACCTGGGGCGTCTTGACCTCGATATAGCCGGCGCGGTCCAGCTGGCGGCGCATGTAGGCCTCCAGCGTCTGCCACAGCTTCCAGCCCTTGGGGTGCCAGAAGACCATGCCGCGGCCTTCTTCCTGCATGTGGAACAGGCCCAGCGACTTGCCCAGCTTGCGGTGGTCGCGCTTCTCGGCTTCCTCGATGCGCGTCAGATAGGCTTCCAGGTCGGCTTCGCTGGCCCAGCTCGTGCCGTAGATGCGCTGCAGCTGGGCGTTGTTCTGATCGCCGCGCCAGTAGGCGCCGGCCAGCTTGGTCAGCTTGAAGGCCTTGCCCACGTGCTTGGTCGACGGCAGGTGGGGACCGCGGCACAGGTCCTTCCAGTTCCCCTGGCGATAGACCGTGATCGTGTCCGTGGCCGGCAGGTCGCGGATGATCTGGGCCTTGTAGGCCTCGCCGATGTCGTCGAAGTGCTTGATGGCCTCGTTGCGGTCCCAGACCTCGCGCGTGATCTTCTCGTCGCGGTCGACGATCTCCTTCATGCGCTTCTCGATCACCGCCAGGTCGTCCAGGCTGAACGGCTCGTCGCGGGCGAAGTCGTAGTAGAAGCCGTCCTCGACGTTAGGGCCGATCGTCACCTGGGTGCCGGKAAACAGCTCCTGCACGGCTTCGGCCAGCACGTGGGCCGTGTCGTGGCGGATCGTGTCGAGCGCCTCGGGGGCCTCGCGGGTGATGATCTCGAACTTCTTGTCGCCGGCCAGCAGGTCGGGGGTGATCGGGCGGTCCAGGTCCAGCAGCTGGCCGTCGATCTTGATCAGCAGGGCCTTCTTCTCGAGGGACTTGGAGATCGAGGCGGCCACGTCGCGGCCCGTCGAACCGTCAGCGTACTGGCGGGCCGAGCCGTCGGGGAAAATCAGGTCGATCATTCTTCACAGTTCCACTTGCGCGGCGCGCGGGGCGGAGGCGGCGGGTCGTACCCCGAACCGCCGAACGGATTGCAGCGGCAAATCCGTCCCACCGCGAGCCAGGACCCCTTCAGGGGCCCATGATCCTTGAGCGCCTGGGCCGCGTATTCCGAGCAGGTCGGCAGATACCGGCATTGGCGCCCGATGAAGGGCGACAGCGTCGTCTTGTAGGCCTTCAGGCCCAGGTCGACGGTGCGTTCGTAGAGTGTCATGCCGGCGCTTTCGCGAACGGAGTCGGGCCCTTATCGACTAGCGAAAAGACCCGATCAAGCGGCGCCGACGCGGCTAGTTCGGGTTTGGGTCCGGCCTGTGGCCTCGCGGACAGCTTCGACCGCGGCCTCGAACGCCAAAAGCGTCGAGGCGTGACGGGCGGGATAGTCCTTGACCGGCTCCAGCACGGCGAGCTCCGAAAATCGACCCGTGGGAGCGGGACCGTTCGACTTGAGCATAGCGTGCAAGGCGTCGCGGGCCAACTCGATCTCGGAAAGATCGGCCCCGATCACCTGGGCGCCGAGGATCGCGGCCGAGGCCTGGCCCAGGGCGCAGGCGGTCACGTCCTGGGCGAAGTCGGCGACCTTGCCGTCCGCCACCGTCACGTCGATGACGATCCGGCTGCCGCACAGCTTGGCCGTCTTCTCGGCGCTGGCGTCGGGCGCGGCCAGGCGTCCGGCCCGGGGCATGTTGGCCACCAGCCCCAGGATGCGGGCCGAATAGAGGTCGTCGATCATGCCGCTTATGTGGGGCTGCTCTGGCGTTCCGACCAGAGGGTCTCGGCCCGCGCCCTGACCGCCTCGCCCATGCGGGTGAAGGCCGCCTTCAGGCGACGCCGCTCGTCACGGCTGACGAAACGGACCAGCGGGCCCATGAACAGCTCGCCGTTCGAGAAGGTCGAGCCGGAGTCGCTCATCTTCTCGATCTCCAGATAGCGGATCGCCGTGACGAAGCCGTTCAGTCGCTTGGTGCGCCAGTGCAGCTGCTCGTACGGCACCCAGTCCTGGACCACCGCCTCGACCAGCTGGGCCGGGCCGTCGCCGACCACCAGGTCGAAACGCAGCGCCGTGCCGATGCGCATCTCGCCCTCCATGCGCGGATGGACGGGGTTCCAGTCCTTCCACGAGGCGAAGTCGGAGATCACTTCCCAGACGATCTCGGCGGGGGCCTGGACCCCGGTTCGGAATTCTACGGCGCGTTGCATGGGTGTCCGTCTAGCACTGTCAATCGATGAAGCCCAAGCCGCTGGCCTTCTGGAAGACCGGCAGGTCGAGGGAGGGCGGATCCTGGCCGGCCTGGCTGAGCAGGCCGTGGACCTGGCCGCGATGGTGGGTCTGGTGGTTGAAGATATGGGCCAGGGCGGCCCACAGCGGCTGGGTCACGGTCGCGCCGTCGGCCTTGCGGGTCCAGCGGAAGACGCCGGCCAGCTGCTCGTCGGTCAGGCCGGCGACGTGGTTGGACAGGGCCGCGTCCTCGTGGGTTCGCGCCGCGCGCAGGGTGGCCAGGTCGTGGAAGATCACCGCGTCCAGGCCCTCCGGCGGCAGGGGTTGGCCCCGCAGCCGCGCCAGCCACATGCGGTCGGTGACGATCAGATGGTTCAGCGCGCCATGGATCGAGCCGAAGAACGCCCCGCGGTCGGCCAGATAGTCGGCCTGGTCCAGCAAGGCGCAAGCCGCGTGGATGCGGTGGTTGGCCCAGGCGTTGTAGCCGGCGAACATCTGGAAGTAGGCGCGCATTTGAAAATCCGCTCATCCCGGCGAACGCAGGACCAGAAGTTTAGGACTGTAATCTAGCCTAATTCCGCACCTTTCCAACCACCGTCATTCCCGCCCTTGTGGCGGGAATGACGGATAGTGGGGTGGGGCTAGTCCTTCATGCGCCAGGTCGCGCCGGCGGGGCCGTCCATGACCACCACGCCCAGGCCGTCCAGCTCGGCGCGGATGGCGTCGGCGGCGGGCCAGTCCTTGGCGGCGCGGGCCTCGAACCGGCGCTTGAGCAGGTCCTCGACCTTGGCCTTCAGGTCGTCGTCGGCGTCGCCCTCGAACCAGGCGTCCGGATCGGCCTGCAGGAAGCCCAGCAGGCCGGCCGTGGCCAGCAGCCGGCCCTTGTTGGCCGCGATCGCCGCTTCGTCGCCGGCCGTCACGGCCCGCTCGATGGCGCTGGAGAGCTCGAAGAACCCGGAAACCGCCAGCGGGGTGTTCAGGTCGTCCGACAGGGCGGCCAGCACGTCGTCGGAAGGCTCGGACTCGCCGGCCTCGACGGTCTTGGCGCGGCGCAGGGCCCCGTACAGGCGGTCCAGCGCCTTCTTGCTCTGCTCGACCAGCTCGGGCGTCCAGTCCAGCGGCTGGCGGTAGTGACCCGACAGCAGCGCCCAGCGGATCACCTCGCCCGGGGTGCTCTTCAAGAGCTCGTGCGGGATGATCACATTGCCCAGGCTCTTGGACATCTTCTCCCCCGACATGTCGAGGAAGCCGTTGTGGAGCCAGTAGTTGGCMAGGACCGGCGCGCCATGGGCGCAGCGGCTCTGGGCCAGTTCGTTCTCGTGGTGCGGGAAGGTCAGGTCGATGCCGCCGCCGTGGATGTCGATCGTCCGGCCCAGCTGCTTGTCGATCATGGCCGAGCACTCGATGTGCCAGCCCGGGCGGCCCGCGCCCCAGGGGCTGTCCCACTCGGGCTCGTTCTCCTTGCTGGGCTTCCACAGCACGAAGTCGGCGGGGTGGCGCTTGTAGGGCGCGACCTCGACCCGGGCGCCGGCGATCATGTCGTCCAGGTCGCGGCCCGACAGAGCGCCGTAGTCGGCGAACGCCTGGGTGTCGAACAGCACGTGGCCCTCGGCGGCGTAGGCCTTGCCGTTGTCGACCAGCTTGCCGATCATCTCGACGATCGGACCCATGTGCTCGGTGGCCTTGGGCTCCAGGGTCGGGCGCAGGGCCAGCAGGGCGTCGGCGTCCTCGTGATAGGCCGCCAGGTAGCGGTCGGTGATGACCTTGATCGCCACGCCCTCGTCGAAGGCCTTCTTGTTGATCTTGTCGTCCACGTCCGTGACGTTGCGGGCATAGACCACCGCGTCCGCGCCATAGACATGGCGCAGCAGGCGGAACAGCACGTCGAACACCACCACCGGCCGGAAATTGCCGATGTGGGCGTGGTTGTAGACCGTCGGCCCACAGACATACATCGTCACCCGGCTGGGATCAGCGGGAACGAAGTCGCGCTTCTCGCGCGCCATGGTGTCGTGAAGCTTGATGGTCATGGGAAGGGAGCGGCCTGACGTCGCGGGAGTGTTGCGGGGATACGGATCGGCCCCATATAACGAGAGCACGCGCGCACGACCACGATTGAATTGGCTCGATGTTCGCGACGGGTGGCACGCGTAATTCCAGGACGAAAGGCGTCCTGGCGCAACTCAGCCCGTGGAAAGACCCTTCCCGCACATGGACGCACTGACCCGCGAGCGAACCCTGATCGGTCTCGATACTGACACCGGTCTTGATCTTGAACCCGCCCAGCGCCCCACCCGAGACGAGGCCATGGCCGCCGTCCGGACCCTGCTGGCCTGGGCCGGCGACAACCCCGACCGCGAAGGCCTGCTCGACACGCCCCAGCGCGTGGTCGACGCCTATGGCGAGTGGTTCGCCGGCTATCACGGCGACCCGGCCACGGAGCTGTCGCGCACCTTCGAGGACGTGCAGGGCTATGACGACATGGTCATGCTGCGCGGCATCGACGTGCAGAGCCACTGCGAGCACCACATGGCGCCGTTCCTGGGCAAGGCCTGGGTGGCCTACATGCCGACCGGCAAGGTCGTGGGCCTGTCCAAGCTGGCGCGCCTGGTCGAGATCTTCGCCAAGCGTCTCCAGACCCAGGAGACCATGACCATGCAGATCGCCGACGCCATCGAGGACCACCTCAGCGCCGCCGGCGTGGCCGTGCTGATCGACGCCGAGCACCAGTGCATGTCGACCCGCGGCGTGCACCACCACGACGTCTCGACGATCACCACCCAGTTCCGCGGCGCGTTCAAGACCGACAAGGTCCTGCAGCAGCGCTTCATGGACCTGGTGACGCGGAAATAGCCCGCCATGGCGCGGCCCAGGCCCTATTGCACCGATTGCGGCAAGGACCTGCGGCCGTCCGCCAACGCATGCCCGCGATGCGGCGCTCGAATGCCCGAGTCGATGGGCGCCCGCGCCAAGGGCTTCGGGATGGAGGTCGCTTTCAATGTCGTCATCGAGGGCGCGCTGAAGGCGATCGCGGCGATTTTCTAGCGACGCTCCTCCAATCCCGCGATGCCGGGACTCGGCGTCTGCGGAACCTTCCTGTAGCGAAGGCGTCCGAAGACGAGTGGTTTGGGGCGTAGCATGATCTGGAAGACCGGGCTGGCGGCTCTGGCCGTCGCGATGATGGCGGGCACGACCATGGCGCAGACTCCGAAAGCTCCCTGGGAGTCCGACATCCTCCCCCCGACCCTGCCCTGGCATGGGGCCAGCGAGAAGCTGGTCGCCAAGCCCTCCGATCCCTGGATCACGCCGTCGGAGCTGACCGGCCTGACGGCCTCGCCGAACTACGCCGAGACCCGCGCCTGGCTCGAGAAGCTGGACGCCGCCTCGCCCCTGATCCGCATGGAGGTCTTCGGCAAGTCGCCCGAGGGCCGCGACCTGCTGGTGCTGTACGTCTCCAAGGACGGCGACAAGTTCGATCCCAAGAAGCCCGTGCTGCTGGTCCAGGCCGGCATCCATCCGGGCGAGATCGACGGCAAGGACGCCGGCATGATGCTGCTGCGGGACATGGCGTTCCACGGCAAGGATGTCCTGCTCGACAAGGTGAACCTCGTCTTCGTGCCGATCTTCAGCGTCGACGGCCACGAGCGGGCCAGCCCCTACAGCCGCCCCAACCAGCGCGGTCCCGTGATCCAGGGCTGGCGGCACACGGCCCAGAACCTCAACCTGAACCGCGACTACGGCAAGCTGGACGCGCCGGAGATGCGGGCGATGATCGGCCTGATCAACCAGGTCCGGCCCGACCTCTACATGGACATCCACGTCACCGACGGCGAGGACTACCAGTACGACGTCACCTATGGCTGGGCCGGCTATCTGGGCGATTTCGCACGGTCGAAGGCCACCAGCGCCTGGCTGGATAACACCTACCTGCCGGCCACCCAGGCCGGGCTGAAGGCGGCGGGGCACGTGCCCGGACAGCTGGTCTTCGCCCTGGACGACCGCGACCCGAAGAAGGGCCTGGGCTCGTCCCCGGCCTCGCTGCGCTATTCCAACGGCTATGGCGACGCGGTGGGCATGGCCACGGTGCTGGTCGAGAACCACTCGCTCAAGCCCTACCGCCAGCGGGTGCTGGGGACCTATGTCCTGCTCGAGGAGAGCCTGAAGGTCCTGGCCAAGGACGGCGCGGCCCTGCGCGCCGCCGAGACGGCCGACCGCGCCCGGCGCCCGGCCGTGGTCGAGGCCAATTTCGGGACCGGCTTCGGCAAGGGCGGCGGCGACAAGCCGCTGCGCACCGTGTCGTTCCTGGGCGTGCAGTACGAGACCTACGACTCCCCTGCCACGGGCGGCAAGGAGGTGCGCTGGCTGGGCAAGCCCGATCCCAAGCCCTGGTCCCTACCCCTGTTCGCCGCCGAGCCGTCGCTTCAGCTGACCCCGCCCAAGGCCTACTGGATCTCCTCGGCCAAGCCCGACGTGATCGAGCGCCTGCGGGCCCACGGGGTGGCGATGGAGACCCTGGCGGCGCCCAAGACCGTGTCGGTCGACATGATCCGCTTCACCGCGCCGAAGATCGCCACCCACGCCAGCGAGGGCCATGTCGAGATCGACGCCGGCCCGGTCACCCACGAGACCCGCACGGTGATCTGGCCCGCCGGCTCGGTCCGCGTCTCCACCGACCAGCCGCTGGGTGAACTGGTCACCCTGCTGCTGGAGCCGGAAAGCGACGAGAGCTTCTTCGCCTGGGGCCTGTTCCCCGAGGTGCTGCAGCGCGTGGAATACATCGAGGGCTACGCCCTGGCCCCGCTGGCCGAGAAGATGCTGGCCGCCGATCCCAAGCTGAAGGCCGAGTTCGAGGCCAAGCTGGCCGCCGACCCCAAGTTCGCCGCCGATCCCGACGCGCGGCTGGGGTGGTTCTATGCGCGCACGCCGTACTACGACGACCACTACAAGCTCTATCCGATCGGGCGCGAGCTGTAGTGGGCTAAGAAGGGGACACACACTCACCCCACGGCTCATGCCGGATCGGCCACGATCGTGGAGTGAGTGTGTGTCCCCACCTTCGGGCTCGGCGCCCAGGCTAGTCGCCTTCCCGACGAGCCATCTTGCCAGCTTGGCCGAACGCTGAGCCTTATTCGGCACGTTCGATCCAGTTTCACGAGTAAATCCCGATGGACACCATCGCCTCCGGACACGCCGCCGCCCTGTGGGTGGGGCTGCATGTCCTGCTCCTGCTGACCCTGTCGCTGCTGGTCGTGCGCCTGCGGCAGAAGCACAAGGTGGCCCTCGGCGACGAAGGCATCCCCGAGCTGGCCCGCGCCATCCGCGCCTTCGGCAACGCCAGCGAGTACATCCCCGTCGGCCTGGCGGCGATCATCGTCCTGGCCCTGGTCGGCGCTCCGCCGCTGGCCATCCACGTGGTGGGCCTGGTGCTGTTCGCCGGCCGGCTGATCCACGCCGTGGGCCTGTCCAACAGCGGCGGCGCCTCGATCCCGCGCGCCCTGGGCATGATCTGCACCTGGGTGGCCTACATCTTCGGCGCTGTGGCCCTGCTGTTCTACGCGATTGGCTAGGTTGTTTTCGCGCGAAGTGGACCTCTACCCGCGCTGAGAAAGCGCGCAGGCTTCCTCGAGTCCCCCTGGACGCCGAGGACCCTGGATGCGCGCCTTCCGACTTTTCCGTGCGAGCCCGTTGCTGCTGGCGCTGGTCCTGACCCCCACGGCTGGGTTCGCCCAGGTCGGGTCCCCAGCCGTGGCGGCGCCGGCGCCGCGCCCCGACGGCCACCACGATTTCGACTTCGAGTTCGGCGACTGGACCACCCATATCCGCCGCCTCGAGCATCCCCTGACCGGCTCCAGCAGTTGGGTCGAGTACGACGGCAGCTCGATCGTCCGGAAGGTCTGGGGCGGCCAGGCCAATCTCGGCGAGATCGACGTCAGCGGCCCGGCCGGCCGCATCCAGGGCCTGAGCCTGCGGCTCTACGATCCGGCGACCCGCCAATGGTCCATCCGCTTCGCCAACAGCCGGGACGGCGACCTCGGGACGCCGATGGTCGGCGGATTCCGGGACGGCCGCGGCGAGTTCTACGACCAGGAGACCCTKGGCGGCCGGTCGATCTTCGTCCGCTTCATCTTCTCCGACGTGACCGACAGGACCTTCGCCCTGGAACAGGCCTTCTCGGCAGACGGCGGCAAGACCTGGGAGGCGAACTGGATCGCGACGTTCAAGCGGGTCCGGCCGACGGCCTGATCCCCGGTCGCCGGCGGCGCCGGTCGAACCCGCCTTGCCGCGCCCCCGCCCCCTCGTCCATAAGACCGCATGGATGAAAACCTGTTGCATGACGTGCTCGCCGCCGCGCGGACCGCCGGCGCCGACGCCGCCGAAGCCGTGTTCGCGCAGCGCCAGTCCCTTTCCGTAAGCGTCCGCCTGGGCGAGCTGGAGGAGGTCGAGCGCGAGGAGTCCCGCGACATCGGCCTGCGCGTCTTCGTCGGCAAGCAGAGCGCGACGGTGTCGGGTTCGGACATCTCGGCCGAAGGCCGCGCCAAGCTGATCGACCGGGCCGTGGCCATGGCCCGCCTGGCGCCGGAAGACCCCTACGCCGCCCTGGCGCCCGCCGACCGCCTGGCCCGCGCGCCGTTCCGCGACCTGGACCTCTTCGACCCGACCGAGCCCTCGGCCGAGACCCTGGAGGCCCAGGCCCGCGAGGCCGAAGCCGCCGCCCGCGCCGTCGACGGCGTGACCAATTCCGACGGCGGCTCGTCGTCGTGGAGCGCCTCGACCTGGCGGCTCGTTACGAGCGAAGGCTTTGCTGGCTTGCATCAGGCCAGCGGCTTCGGCGTCTCGGCCTCGGCCATCGCCGGCGAGGGCGCGGGCATGGAGCGCGGCGGCGAGGGCCGTTCGACCCGCCACGCCGCCGACCTGCCCAGCCCGACCAGCATCGGCGCCAAGGCCGGCCAGCAGGCGGTCGCCAAGCTGAACCCGCGCAAGATCGACTCGACCACCGCCCCGGTGATCTTCGAGAACCGCCTGGCCATGTCGCTGCTCAGCCCGCTGATCGGCGCGATCTCGGGCCCGTCGATCGCCCGCGGGACCTCGTTCCTGAAGGACAAGCTGGGCCAGGCCATCTTCGCCAAGGGCGTCAACCTGCTGGACGACCCGTTCCGCATGCGCGGCCTGGGCTCGGCCCCGTTCGACGACGAGGGCGTGGCCTGCGAACAGCGCGCCCTGATCGACGACGGMGTGCTGATCACCTGGCTGATGAACATCAGCTCGGCCAAGCAGCTGGGGATGCAGAGCACCGGCCACGCCTCGCGCGGCCTGGCCGGTCCCTCGGGCGTCTCGACCCATAACCTGACCCTGCAGCCGGGCGACAAGGACCTGGCCGGCCTGATGGCCGACGCCGGCACGGGCCTCCTGGTCACCTCGATGTTCGGCCCCTCGCTGAACGGCAACACCGGCGACTGGTCGGTGGGCTGCTCGGGCTTCTGGTTCGAGAACGGCGTCTCGACGGGCCCCGTCACCGAGATCACCGTGGCCGGCAACCTGATCGACATCTACGCCCGCCTGGTCCCCGGCTCGGACCTGGAGATCCGCGGGGCCAGCAACAGCCCGTCCCTGCTGGTGGACGCCCTGGCGATCGCCGGAAAATGACCGACCTGGACCTGATCCTCTCGGCCGCGCGCGACGCCGGAGCCCTGGCGCTCTCGGCCCGCGCCGAGGGCCTGAAGATCTGGTCCAAGGACGGCGGCTCGCCGGTCACCGACGCCGACCTGGCGGTGGACGCCCTGCTGAAGAAGACCCTTGGCGCGGCCCGGCCGGACTACGGCTGGCTGTCGGAGGAGACCGCCGACGACCCCGCCCGCCTGGCCACGCCGCGCCAGTTCGTGGTCGACCCGATCGACGGCACCCAGTCGTTCATGAAGGGCAAGCCCTGGTTCACGGTGTCGATCGCCGTGGTCGAGGCCGGCCGGCCGATCGCCGGCGTGGTCCACGCCCCGGCCCTGGACGAGACCTATGTCGCCACCCTGGGCGGCGGCGCCACGCTGAACGGCGCGGCCGTCAGTCCCAGCGACACCGACGACCTCGAGGACGCCGCCATGCTGGGCGACGCCAAGATGTTCGTGCACCCGGCCTGGCGCGAGCCGTGGCCGCCGATGCGGGTGGAGAGCCGCAACTCGATCGCCTACCGCCTGTGCCTGGTGGCCGCCGGGGCCTTCGACGCCGCTGTCGCCCTGTCGCCCAAGAACGAGTGGGACCTGGCCGCCGCCGACCTGATCTGCGCCGAGGCCGGCGCCGTCCTGACCGACCACAAGGGCCGCGCCTTCACCTACAATCGATCAAATCCGCTGCTTCCGAGCGTCGTTTGCGCCAATCGCGCGCTTCACCCGTTGATCCTGTCACGCGTCGGGCATATCGACCTGCCCCAACGATAACTTCCGCGCAGGAAATTCCACGCCATGAGCGACAAGCAGCTTCTTCACCTCGTGATCGGCGGTGAACTGAAGAACGTTTCCGATATCGAGTTCCGCGACCTCAGCCAGGTCGAGTTCGTCGGCGCCTACGCCAACTACGCCGACGCCCACGCCGCCTGGAAGGCCAAGGCCCAGGCCACCGTCGACAACGCCCATGCGCGGTACTTCATCATCCACGCCCACAAGCTGCTGGATCCGAGCCTGGACTAGATTCCCAATCCTTCTCCCCTTGCGGGAGAAGGTGGCGGCGCAGCCGCCGGATGAGGGGTCGCACAAACGCAAAACGCCGCGACAGCTTCAAGGCTGGCCGCGGCGTTTCTGTTCTTCAACCCCTCACCCGACCCCGCTTCGCGGGGCCACCCTCTCCCGCAAGGGGGAAAGATCATTCCCGCCTCAGAATCCCCTCCGTCACGATCCCGCCGATCATCCCGGCCCGGAAGTCGGCCTTGATCTTGACAGGGTCGTAGTCGGGGCTCTCCACCCACTGGGTGAAGGTCAGGCCCTTGGGGGCGGCGTCCTTCAGGTAGCGCTCGAAGGTGTAGTCCAGCACGCCGGTCTTGCCCTGCTTGATGTGCAGGTATTTGAACGACAGCTGCTCCATCGCCTCTTCGATCGGCAGGCCCAGGCGGTAGTGGCAGTAGAGCACGCTCATGATGCCCGCCCGGTCCGCGCCGGACTTGCAGTGCATCAGGGCGGGATATTCGATGCTCTCGAACAGGTCGCGGGCGCCCAGCACCCGTTCCTTGATCGGCACCTCGCGCGAGGTGATCACGAAGTCGACCATCTTCAGGCCGACCTTCTCGCAGGCGTACTTCTCCAGGGCGTAGAAGCTGCCGTCGAACCCGCCGCGCAGGTTGATGATCGTCTTGACGCCCTTCTTCTTCCACTCGGCCAGCTGGTGGGGCCAGGGCTGGTTGGTGCGCACCAGCTCGGGGCTGATCCAGTGGTCGTTCTTGAAGCCCAGACGCAGATAGGCGTGGTCGTGCCAGAGGTACGAGAGATAGGTCTTGAACCGTCCCCAGCGGGTCGTGGTGTCGTAGCCGGGCAAGCGGGCGTTCCTTTGGGTGAAGACGCCTAATTAGGCGCCACAGCCCTGTAATGCAAAAGCCACAGCGCCGCACCCCCGCCGCAATGACAAGCCAGAGGGCGTTGACACCCAACGCGCGAAATCCGACCCCTGCCGCATGACCGACCCCGCCGCGCCCCCGCTGACCAACCGCGTCCTGGCCGCGCGGATCTGGCGCGACTACCTCAGGCCGCGCTGGAAGGGCCTGACCGTCTCCATCGTCAGCGCCGCCATCATCGCGGCCCTGAGCGCGGCCCTGACCAAGATCATCCAGCCGGCCATCGACCAGCTGATCACCCATCCCCAGGCCGGGGCCCTGCTGCGCATCCCGCTGCTGATCGCCGCCCTGGCCGGGGCCCGCGCCCTGTTCCAGGTGGCCCAGGCCACCGCCATCAACCGGATCGGCAACGGCGTGGTCGGCGACGTGCAGGTCCGGCTGTTCGGCAAGCTGGTGCGCTCGGACCTGGCCCGGCTGCGCGGCGCCCATTCGGGCTCCTACGTCTCGTCGGTGCTCTATGACGCCACCCTGATCCGCGAGGCCGCGACCAGCGGCGTGGTCAACTACACCCGCGAGTTCCTGACCGTGATCGGCGCCCTGGTGGTCATGTTCCAGCTGGACCCGATCCTGGCGACCGGCGTGCTGGTCATCGCCCCGCTGTCCAGCCTGATCATCCGCCGCTTCTCGAAGAAGACCACCAAGGCCGCCAAGGGGGCCATGGGCGAGACCTCCAACCTGTCGACCGCGATCATGGAGAGCCTGGACGGCATCAAGATCGTCAAGATGGAGAACCGCGAGGCCTACGAGGAGTCGCGCGTCGCCACGGTGGTGGAGCGTCGCCAGCGCCACCTGATCAAGGGCAGCAACGCCAAGGCCATGGCCGCGCCGTCCACCGAGCTGTTCACCACCCTGATCATCGCCGCCGTCTTCGTCTACGCCGGCTGGCGGGCGACCAGCGGGGCGGGCGTGCTGGGCGGGACCCTGACGGCCGGCGCCTTCTTCGCCTTCCTCAGCGCCCTGATCATGGCCGCCCAGTCGCTGCGCCAGGTGGCCAACCTGCAGACGGTGTTCACCGAGGGCTTCACCGCCGCCCGCCGGCTGTTCGCGGCCCTCGACGTCGAGCCGACGATCACCGATCCCGCCGACGCCAAGGCCCTGCCGACGGGCGAGGCCGCCATCGCCCTGGACCATGTCGACTTCGCCTATGGCGACAACGCCCCGGCCCTGTCGGACGTCAGCCTGACCGCCAATCGGGGCGAGACGGTCGCCCTGGTCGGCCCCTCGGGCGGCGGCAAGAGCTCGATCCTCAACCTGATCCCGCGCTTCTACGACGTGACCGGCGGGGCGGTGACCATCGACGGCCACGACGTGCGGTCGGTGACCCTGGCCAGCTTGCGCGATCGCATCGCTCTGGTCACCCAGGAGCCGTTCCTGTTCGACGACACCATCCGCGCCAACATCGCCTACGCCCGGCCCAGCGCCGCCGAGGACGAGATCGAGGCCGCGGCCCGCCAGGCGGCGGCGCACGAGTTCATCGGCGACCTGCCCCTGGGCTACGACACCATCGTCGGCGAGGCCGGCACGCGGCTGTCGGGCGGCCAGCGCCAGCGCATCGCCATCGCCCGCGCCTTCCTGAAGGACGCCCCGATCCTGCTGCTGGACGAGGCGACCAGCGCCCTGGACACCGAGAGCGAGGCCCAGGTCCAGGCGGCGCTGGAGCGGCTGATGGCCGGCCGCACCACGATCCTGATCGCCCACCGCCTGTCGACCGTGAAGGGCGCCGACCGCATCTATGTGATCGACAAGGGCCGGGTGGTCGAGACCGGGACCCACGCCTCGCTGGTGCGCCAGAAGGGCCTCTACGCCCGCCTGGCCAAGGCCCAGAACCTGGACCACGTTCCCGCCGCCATCTCTCCGGAAACGGGAGCCGCCGAATGAGGCCCCTGCGCTGGCCGCTGGTGATCCAGATCGTGTCGTCGATCTTCGCCGGCTATTCCAAGCTGGTTTTCCACACCCTGCGCATGACCCGCGAGGGCCAGGAGCACGCCGAGGCGGTGTGGGCCCAGGGCCGCGAAACCGGGACCGGGGCGATCCTGTGCTTCTGGCACGCGCGCATCCCGATGTCGCCGCTGACCTGGCCGCAGGGTCCGGAGCGCCAGGACATGCGCGCCCTGATCTCGCGCTCGGCCGACGGCGAGTTCATCGCCCAGACGGTGGAAAAGCTGGGCTTCCCCGCCATCCGCGGCTCGTCGACCAAGAAGACCGACCCGGCCAAGAACAAGCACGGCGAGCAGGCCTTCCGCGACATGATCAAGTGGGTCAAGGACGGCGGCGGCATCGCCATCACCCCCGATGGCCCGCGCGGCCCGGCCGAGCGGATGGAGAAGGGCACCCCGTCCCTGGCCCGGGTGACCGGCGCGCCGGTGATCTTCGTCGGCCTGGCCGCCAAGCCCTGCCTCCGCCTGGGCTCGTGGGACCGCACCGTGATCCCCCTGCCCTTCGCCAAGGCCGCCATGGTCTGGAGCGCGCCGACGGCGGCGGGCCGTGGGGACGATCCGGACGCCCTGGTCGAGGCCTGGGCGGCGCAGCTGTCGGCGGTGACGCGGCGGGCGGAGGCGCTGGTGGGGCTGGAGCCGGACCAAGTCTGAGGCTCACCCACTTGCCCCCACCTGACCACTTCGCGGTCTGTCCGCCCCCATAGGGGGCGGAGGACGCGCATCTTCCCCCTATGGGGGAAGACGATCGCGAAGCGATCCGTAGGGGGCAAGTGGGTGAGCCGCTGGGCATGACGGTTGAAAGGCCCGCCCCTTGGTGGGATGTAGACCCCATGCCGAACGCTCACGATCACAAGCACGATCATCACGGTCATGATCACCACGATCACGCCCACGACGACCACCATGATCACGATCATGCGCACGGCCACCACCATCACCACCACGGCCCCGGCGGCCACCACCACGCGCCCAAGGACTTCGGCAAGGCCTTCGCGATCGGGGCGGCGCTGAACATCGGCTTCGTGCTGGCCGAGACCGTCGCCGGCCTGATGACCCACTCGCTGGCCCTGCTGGCCGACGCCGGCCATAACCTGTCGGACGTGCTGGGCCTGTTCATGGCCTGGGGCGCGGTGATCCTGGCMAAGAAGGCGCCGGGCGGACGCCACACCTACGGCCTGCGCAAGGGCACGATCCTGGCCTCGCTGACCAACGCCGTCTTCCTGCTGGTGGCCGTCGGGGCCATCGCCTGGGAGGCCGCCCGCCGCTTCGCCCATCCCCAGCCGATCGAGGCGGGCCCGGTGATGATCGTCGCGGGGATCGGCATCGTCATCAACACCGCCACGGCCCTGATGTTCATGAAGGGCTCCGAGGACGACCTGAACATCCGCGGGGCCTTCCTGCACATGGCCGCCGACGCGGCCATCTCGGCCGGGGTCGTGGTGGCCGCCGCCGCCATGTGGGCGACCGGCTGGCTGTGGCTGGACCCGGTGGTCAGCCTGGGCATCGTGCTGGTGATCGTGCTGGGCACCTGGGGCCTGCTGCGCGACAGCCTGGACCTGGCCCTGGACGCCGCCCCGCGCGGCATCGACCCCAAGGCGGTCAAGGCCTGGCTGGCCGAGCGCCCGGGCGTGACCGAGGTCCACGACCTGCACATCTGGGCCATGAGCACCACCGAGACGGCCATGACCGCCCACCTGGTGCGCCCCGAGAATCCCGACAACGACCGGTTCCTGCACGACATCTGCGGCGAGATGTCAAAGCGGTTCAAGATCGGCCACGTCACCATCCAGGTGGAGTCGGGCGGCGTGGCCACCTGCCACCTGGCCGGCGCGGACGCGGTGTGAGCCTTCCCCTGTCCCTGGCGCTGTACCGCGCGGCGACGACCGCGCTGGAGCCGTTCGCGCCCCTGCTGCTGGACCGCCGCGCCAAGGCCGGCAAGGAGGACCGCGCGCGCCTGCACGAGCGCCTGGGCCGCCCCACCGTCCCGCGCCCCGAAGGCCGGCTGGTCTGGCTGCACGGAGCCAGCGTCGGCGAGAGCCTGTCGATCCTGCCCCTGGTCGAGCGCCTCCGCGCCGAGCGGCCGGACGTTACAGTGTTGGTGAGTTCGGGCACCGTCACCTCGGCCCAGCTCCTGGCCCGCCGGCTGCCGGAGGGCGCGGTCCACCAGTTCCTGCCGGTCGACACGCCCGGCGGCGCCCGGCGGTTCCTGGACCACTGGCGGCCGGACCTGGCGGTGTTCGTCGAGAGCGAGCTGTGGCCCAACCTGCTGCTGACCGCCAAGTCGCGCGGGGTGAAGCTGGCCCTGGTCTCGGCCAAGCTGTCCGATAAAAGTTACGACGGCTGGCGGGCCCGGCCCTTCGCGGCCTATGAGCTGTTCAGCGGCTTCGACCTGATCCTGGCCCAGGACGGCCGCGCCGCCGAGCGGCTGGCCAGCCTGGGCGGCGTGGTGGCCGGCGAGGCCGACCTGAAGTTCGGCTCGGACGCCCTGCCGGTCGACGCCGCCGCCCTGGCCAGCCTGCGCGTGCGCCTGGGCGACCGTCCGCTGCTGCTGGCCGCCAGCACCCATCCGGGCGAGGACGAGATCGTGCTGGAGGCCTGGCGGTCGCTTCCCGACCGCCCCCGCCTGGTGATCGTCCCCCGCCATCCCGACCGCGGCCCCGTGGTCGCGGACCTGGCCTTGGCGACCGGGGCCACCGTTTGCCTGCGCAGCCGCGAGCCCGACGACAGCGCCGAGGTCATCGTCGCCGACACCTTGGGCGAGCTGGGCCTCTGGTACCGCCTGGCCGACCTGGCCCTGGTGGCCGGCAGCCTGGTGGCCGGGATCGGCGGCCACAACCCGCTGGAGCCGGCGCGGCTGGACTGCCCGATCGTCTCGGGCCCCCATGTCGAGAACTGGCTGACCGCCTATGCCGACCTGCGCGACGCCGACGGCGTGGCCTTTGCCGACGCCTCGGTGCTGGGCGCGCGCCTGGCCGACCTGCTGGCCGGGCCGGAAAGCCTGAAGCTGCAGGCCGACCGCGCCCAGGCCTTCGTCGCCCGCCGCGACGCCGAGGCCCGGGCCGGCCTGGACCGGATCGTCGCCCTGCTGGACGCGGACGCCGACGTGGAGACTGGGGCATGAAGCTGGCCACGCCCCGCTGGTGGTACCGTCGCGACGGCGCGCCCAGTCCCGTCACCCGCGCCCTGCTGACGCCGCTGTCGTGGATCTGGGCCGCCCAGACCGCCCGCCGCATCGCCCGCACCCAGCCGCGCGGCGCCGACTGCGCGGTGATCTGCGTCGGCAACTTCACGGTCGGCGGAGTGGGCAAGACGCCGATCGTCCGCGAGCTGCTGCTGACCCTGACCCAGCGCGGTCGCCGCGCTCACGGCCTGTCGCGCGGCTATGGCGGGCGGCTGAAGGGTCCGGTGCGGGTCGACTCCAGCCGCCATACCGCCAGGGACGTCGGCGACGAGCCGCTGATGCTGGCCCAGGACTTCCCGATGTGGGTGTCGCGCGACCGCGTGCTGGGCGCGCGCAAGGCCGCAGCCAACGGGGCCGAGGTGGTGGTCATGGACGACGGCCACCAGAACCCGGACCTGCGCAAGACCCTGTCGCTGGTGGTGGTCGACGGCGAGACCCGCGACGACGAATGGCCGTTCGGCGACGGCAAGGTGTTCCCGGCCGGGCCGATGCGCGAGCCCCTGGCCGCCAGCCTGGCCCGCACCGATGCGGTGATCGTGCTGCTGCCCGACGACCTGCCGGCCGCCGATCCCGCGCTGCTGGCCCTGTTCGGCGACACGCCGGTGCTGATCGCCAGGCTGGAGCCCGCCGTCCCCCCGCCCAGGGGCCGCCAGGTCGGCTTCGCCGGCATCGGCAAGCCCTGGAAGGTCGAGCGCGCCCTGAAGGCCGCCGGCTGCCACCTGGTGGACTTCGCGCCCTATCCCGACCACGGCGACTATGACGAGGCGACGCTGCGGTTCCTGGCGGACCGCGCGGCGACCTACAGCGCCGGCCTGGTGACGACCGAAAAGGACTGGGTGCGGCTGCCCCAGGAATGGCGGGACAAGGTGACGCCTTGGCCGGTCAGGGCGCGGTTCGAGGACGAGGGGGCGTTGGGGGCCTTGCTGGAGTCAGCAGGCCTGTAGCTCACCGACTTGCCCCCACCTGGCGGCTTCGCCGCCTGTCCGCCCCCATAGGGGGCGGAGGACACGCACCGCGCCGGCGGCGGCGCCTCTTCCCCCTCTGGGGGAAGACGACCGCGAAGCGGTCCGTAGGGGGCAAGTGTTCGCCGTCTAGGCGCCGGCCTTCTTCGCGAACTCCCACGCGCCCCTGGCAAGAACGGGCACCCGCGCCTCCATGATCTCCGCATGGGCGCTGGCCGCGGTGCCGTCCCGCACCCGCCCCACGATCCCCTGGCAGATGCCCGCCAGGCGGAACAGGTTGTAGCTGAAGTACCAGTCCAGGTTCGGCAGGCCGTCGCGGCCGGTCAGCTTGCAGTACTGGGCCACGGCCTCGTCGATGGTGGGCACGCCGTAGGCCGTCAGGTCCTTGATCTCGGCTAGGCCGCCGCGCTGGTCGGACGGCATCACCCAGTTCATCAGGAAGTAGCTGAAGTCGGCCAGCGGGTTGCCCAGGGTCGACAGCTCCCAGTCCAGCACCGCCACCACCTTCGGCTCGGTCGCGTGCAGGATCATGTTGTCCAGGCGGTAGTCGCCGTGGACGATCGAGGTCATGTCGTCGGGCGGGCAGCTCTTGGGCAGCCAGTCCATCAGCCGGTCCATGTCCTCCAGCTGGCGGGTCTCCGACGCCTTGTACTGCTTGGTCCAACGGTCGATCTGGCGGGCGAAGTAGTTGCCCGGCTTGCCGTAGTCGGCCAGGCCGACGGCGGCGTAGTCGACATTGTGCAGGGCCGCCAGGGTGGCGATCTCGGCCTCGTAGATCGCCCGGCGCTCGGCCGGCTGGTAGTCGGGCAGAGTCCCGTCCCACAGGATCCGGCCCTCCACGTTGTCCATCACGTAGAAGATCGTGCCGATCACGTCCTCGTCCAGGCACAGGGCGTAGGCCTTGGCGACGGGGAAGTTCACCTTGTTGAGGCTGGAGATCACCTTGAACTCGCGGTCCACGGCGTGGGCGCTGGGCAGCAGCTTGCCCGGCGGCTTGCGGCGCAGGACGTACTTCCTGGCGGGCGTGACCAGCTGGTAGGTCGGGTTCGACTGGCCGCCCTTGAACTGGCGCACCTCCAGCGGGCCGGCATAGCCCTCGACATTGGCCTCCAGCCAGGCCGCCAGCCTGGCCTCGTCGATCGCGTGGCGCGGGTCGACGGGCTTGGTCCCGGAGTTCAGGTCCTGGGCGGACTGTTCGGCGGCGGCCATGCGCTTTCTCCCCAACGCTTGTTTGAAAGCGACATTAGAGCGTGGGGACGGCGACGCAACCCTTCAGGCGGCTTGAGACGTCCTGCGGAAGCCGGCTACAATCGCCCCGTCGAAAAAGGGCCATGGACCGGAAGAGGTAAGCCCGGTCGCTCCGAACTTCGGGGAACCTGTACCCACGCCTCACGGCAGGGACCCACGGCGAGACGACGGCGCGATCACGCGTCGCCGGCTCGGCGTGCGTGGTCCTGGTCAATCCCGATCGAACCTCCGTGCGCCGCGCCTCACCTGAAGGAGAGCGCCATGCGCCTGAACCATATCGACCTGCCCGTGCCCGACGTCGCCGCGACGCGGGACTTCTTCGTCGCCTGGCTGGGCTTCACCCACGAGCGGACCCTGGGCCAGGACGGCCTGTCCATCCTGCGCGACCCCGCCGGCCTGGTGCTGGTGCTCAGCCGCCTGCGCCGCGACGGGGCCCAGACCTGGCCGATCCCGTTCCACATCGGCTTCCACCTGGAGAGCCGGGAGGCGGTGTCGGACCTCCAGGCCCGCATGGCGGCCGGCGGCCTGGCCGTCGAACCGCCGTCGATGCAGCACGGGGCCTTCGCCTTCTACCTGACCGCGCCGGGCGACATCCTGGTGGAGGTGGCGCACCGGGGGTAGCCGCGCGCGAAACGGGGACAGGCGCATGCGCCTGTCCCCAGCCGTAGCTCGACCGTCAGCCGTGCTGGCTCAGCGCCCGCCAGCCGATGTCGTTGCGGTAGAACCCGCCTTCCAGCGAGAGCGTGCCGAGGGCCGCATAGGCCACGTCCCGCGCCTCGTGCAGGGTCGCGCCCAGGGCGCAGACGTTCAGCACCCGGCCGCCCGAGGCGACCAGCCGGCCGTCGGCGTCGCGGGCCGTGCCGGCGTGGAAGATCTCGGCCTCGTGGCCGTAGTCGGACTCCGCGCCCTGGATGACGCCGCCGGTCACCGGCTTGTCGGGATAGCCCTGGGCCGCCAGCACCACGCAGATCGCCGCCTCGTCGCGCCAGACGGGCTTGTCGGCCGACGCCAGGTCGCCCTTGGCCGCCGCCAGCAGGATCGGGACGATGTCGCTTTCCAGGCGCAGCATCAGGGTCTGGCACTCGGGGTCGCCGAAGCGGGCGTTGTACTCAACCAGCTTGGGGCCGGTCGGGGTCAGCATCAGGCCGGCATAGAGCACGCCCACATAGGGGCAGCCCTCGGCCGCCATGCCCTCGACCGTGGGGACGATCAGCTCGCGCCAGGCCTGGTCGACCAGGGCCTGGGTCAGGACCGGCGGCGGCGAATAGGTGCCCATGCCGCCGGTGTTGGGGCCCTCGTCGCCGTCATAGGCGCGCTTGTGGTCCTGGGCCGCGCCGAACAGGACCGCCGTCTTGCCGTCGCAGATCGCGAAGAGGGACGCCTCCTCGCCGTGCATGAACTCCTCGATCACCACCCGGGCGCCGGCCGAGCCGAAGCGGCCGCCCAGCATGTCCAGCACCGCGGCGTCGGCCTCGGCGCGCGTGGCGGCGATCACCACGCCCTTGCCCGCCGCCAGGCCGTCGGCCTTGATCACGAACGGGGCTTCCAGGGTGTCGAGGAAGGTCCCGGCCGAGGCCGCGTCCTCGAACACGCCATAGGCCGCCGTCGGCAGGCCGTGGCGCCGGCAGAAGTCCTTGGTGAAGGCCTTGGAGGTCTCCAGCMGCGCGGCCTGGGCGCTGCCGCCGAAACAGGGGATGCCGACCTTGGCCAGTTCGTCGGCCAAGCCGACCTCCAGCGCCGATTCCGGCCCGACCACCACCAGGTCGGCGGCGATCTCCTGCGCCAGGGCCACCAGGCCCGCCACGTCGGTGACCTTGACCGGCTTCAGCTCGGCGACCTGGGCGATCCCGGGATTGCCCGGGGCGGCGACGAGCCGCCCACAGAGCGGCGACTGGGCGATCTTCCAGGCCAGGGCGTGCTCGCGCCCGCCGGACCCGACGAGCAGGATGTTCAGCTTTTCCATGAGGCCGGGGTGTCGCGTGAGCGGGCCGCGCGGTCAAGGCGAATGACGCGGTCGCGAGCGCACCTCATAATGGAATATTGACATAACTCGCCACAAGGTAGCACCCTCCCGGCCGAGCTCGAACCTGGGCCACGGGAGAGAACGCCATGTCGCTCGCGAACATCGAACACATCGTCGTGCTGATGCTGGAGAACCGCTCGTTCGACAGCATGCTGGGCTGGCTCTACCAGAACGACAAGCCCGAGGCCTTCATCCCGCCGAACTCCGGCCCGCCGTTCCGGGGGCTGCAGTCGGTMAATCCCGACGCCTTCATCAACACCGCCCTGAACGGCACGCTCAGCGCCAAGCCGACGCGCGGCGTCACGGGATTCACCGTGCCCGATCGCGCGCCCGGCGAGGAGTTCGCCCAGGTCCACACCCAGTTCAGCGGCAAGAACGCCGGCCCCGACGCGCCGATCACGATGAAGGGGGTGCTGGAGGACTATGTCGAGGTCCTGCAGAAGCTGAAGGTCAGCGACGCCGACATCCGCCGGATCGCGCCCAGGATCATGCAGAGCTTCACGCCCGGCCAGGCGCCGGTGCTGAACCAGCTGGCCCGGCACTACGCGGTCAGCGACGCCTGGTACGCCTCGGTGCCGTCGCAGACCAATCCCAACCGCTCGTTCCTGATGTGCGGCACGTCGAACGGGATGATCAACAACGGCGACCTGGAGACCAATCCGCAGGCCAAGAAGATCGAGCAGATCCTGGGCATGGCGATCGGCGACGACCGGGTCGACGCCCCCACGATCTTCAACGCCCTGAACACGGCCGGGGCCGATTGGAACGTCTTCTACCAGACCAGCTACCTGCCGCAGAAGATCTCGTCCCTGCTGCAGAACCAGAAGGCCCTGCTGGCCCTGCTGGCCATCGTCAGCCCGGCGATCGGGATCGCCGTCGCCGCCGTGCTGGCCCTGCTCAACCCCTACATCCAGTACCTGATCGAGCTGACCTCCGGCCAGCTGAACTCCTGCTACACATGGCGCCTGTTCCCGCAGATCAGCGGCAAGATCCCCAACGCCGCCGCCCACTTCGGGAAGCTGGAGGACTTCCACCGCAAGGCCCGCGCCGGCCAGCTGCCGAAGTTCAGCTATATCGAGCCGTACTGGACCATCTCGCACACCACGGTCGACAACCCGGTCTACCAGAACCTGTTCACGGCCCTGGGCAACGACTACCACCCGCCGGGCAGCGCCCTGGCCGGCGAGCAGTTCGTCAAGGAGGTCTACACCAGCCTGATCTCCAACAAGGCGGCCTGGAACAAGACCCTGCTGCTGATCACCTTCGACGAGTTCGTCGGGTCGTTCGACCACCAGACCGAGGACCTGAAGCCGGGCAAGGTGCAGCCGCCCTGGGCCCCGAACGGCAAGCCGCCCTACCAGAACAAGGCCGGCTTCAAGTTCGACCGCCTGGGCGCGCGCGTGCCGACCATCATCGTCTCGCCCTATGTGAAGAAGGGCACGGTGTTCCGGTCGCCGACCGCCACGCCCTACGACCACGCCTCGCTGATCGCCACCACCCTGAAGAAGCTCAACCGCCCGGACCTGGCGCCGCAGTTCGGCGCGCGGGTCAAGAACGCCCCCACCTTCGACGACGTCGTCACCCTGGGCCAGGCCCGGACCGACGAGCGGGCGCTGGCGTTCCTGGACGCCGCCCGCAAGAACGGCGACCCGGTCCACTTCGGCGACACCTTCATGCTGCGCAATCCGAACGGCCAGTATCTGAGCCCGGCTTACGCCACCATGAAGGTGGCCGGCGGCGGCTCGGTCCTGCCCACGGCCCTGACCAATGTCTGCGTGGACCTGGGCGTGGCCGCCTGGTTCCCCACCCTGGGCCACGCGGGCAAGGCGCCGCTGGCCTTCGTCACCCCCGTCGCCGATCCGCCGGGGCAGATCGCCAACGGCACGCTGGCCCTGCTGGTGACGCGGGAGTCGGTGACGGGAGCCCACAACATCATGGGCGCGTGGGCCGACTCCCACGACTGCTACTACACCGACGAGTACCTGGACGGCGAAAACCTGAAAAAGCAGACCTGGCGGATCCAGAAGGCCAACGATCCCAACCTGCCGCTGCGCTTCGGCGACCGGGTCCACCTGGTCAATCTGTTCTACGGCAACCAGGTCCTGACCCGCGACACCCGCTGGGGCCAGGGCGAGTGGATCACCACCGCCGCCAACGGCGACGCCTGGACCGTCGAGCCGTGGCCGGCCCAGGTGTGAGGGCTAGGCCAGGCGCCGCCACGTGAGCCGTGTCGCCAGATAGACCGCCGCCGCCGTCGCGAAAGCCGGCAGGGTCGCGCCGACATCGGGCGCCCACCGGCTCAAGGCCTGGTAGGCCCCGACGCCGACCGCCCAGGCCACGAGGCCCGCCGGGTTCAGCGCCCCGGCGGTCCCGCCCTGGCGACGGCGCACGATGAAGTGGTCGGCCAGCAGCACGCCGAACAGCGGCGCGAACACCGAGCCGATCAGCAGCAGGAAAGTCTCGTAGCGGGCCATCGGGGCCAGCAGGGCGATGGCGGTGCAGATCACGCCGAAACCCACGGCCAGGCGGGCGGGTCCCACGCGGACCAGGGTGGCGGTCGAGACGGCGGCCGAATGGATGTCGGCGAAGGTGTTGTCGGTCTCGTCGATGACGATGAGCAGCAGGGCGATCCCGCCGCCGCTGGCCGCCAGGGCCGACAGCAGCAGGTCCTCGCCGCCTCCGGCCACCAGGGCGTAGGCCGCGCCCAGGCCCATGAACCAGACATTGGCCAGCAGGTAGCCGACGAAGGCGCCGCGGAACATGCCGCGCGGCGAGCGGCCGAAGCGGGTGTAGTCGGCGATCAGCGGCAGCCACGACAGCGGCATGGCCACCACCAGGTCGACCCCGGCCCCGAAGCTCATCTCGCCCGTCCCGGCTCTGGCCATCAGGGCGCCCAGGTCATGGTCGGCCAGCAGCCGCCAGGTCAGCCAGCCCGCCCCGGCCAGCAGCAGCCACAGGCCCCAGGCCCGCAGGAACCGCCGCACGAACGACACCGGCCCCATCACCGCCAGGCCGGTGGCCAGGGCGCCGAAGGCCAGGGTCCACAGCAGGGGGTTGGACAGGCCGAAAGTCTGCTTGACCAGGGCGTCGGCGGAATCGCGCATGGCGATGATCTCGAACGCGCCCCAGCCGGTCAGCTGGACGGCGTTGAGCACGGCCGGGACCGCCGCCCCACGCGCCCCCAGGGCCAGCCGCAGCGACCCCATGGCCGAAAGCCCGGTGTCGGCCCCCACCACCCCGGCGGCGGCCAGCAGCAGCGCCCCCAGCACCGACCCCACGACGATCGCCGCCAGGGCCGCGCCCAGGCTGAGGCCCGGGACCAGGAAGGCGCCGGCCTGCAGGACCAGCAGGCCGATGCCCAGGCTGAACCACAGGGAAAACGCGTCGAGCCCGCCCAGGGCCCGGCGCTCGGCGGGGACGGGGGTCAGGGGGTCATAGGCGTCGGGAGAGTCGTCGAGCTGGGCCATGGGCCGGGTGTAGCAGGTGGGATCGTGGAGGCGGAAGCGGGGGGATCATCATGGAACCCCTCTCTCTTAGAGAGAGGGAGGGGCCCGCCGCGAAGCGGTGGGAGGGTGAGTGGTTTCACCGCCGGCCGGCAAACCCCAAGACGTTCAACCTCGCTTTCGAGGTGTCAGAAAAAGCGCGCCACGCCTGCCGGTCGTGAATCCGGCGATCAACCGAAGGTCTGCTGAACGACCGAGCCCCATTCGGTGAGGGTGTAACCACTCACCCTCCCATGGCTTCGCCATGGGCCCCTCCCTCTCTCTAAGAGAGAGGGGTTTGGTGGGCGTTCTTCGACGTCCGCAACGGGTCCGGACTCCGCCCCAAAACGTCGACAGCCCCGACCTCTCGGCCGGGGTTGTCGCATTTCCAGCGCTAGATCCGCCGCCTAAGCCGCGTCCAGATCCAGCGAATACCCGGCCGAACGCACCGTCCGGATCGGATCGCCGTCCACGTCCCCGTTCAGCGCCTTGCGGAGCCGCCCGATGTGGACGTCCACGGTCCGGGCCTCGACATAGACGTCCGAGCCCCAGACCGCGTCCAGCAGCTGTTCGCGGCTGAACACCCGGCCCGGGTGCTGCATCAGGTAGTCGAGCAGGCGGAACTCGGTCGKGCCCAGGTGGACCTCCTTGCCCTGGCGCTTCACGCGGTGGGCCACCCGGTCGATGACGATGTCGCCGACCGTGATGCGGTCGTCGGCCAGGCCCGGACGGATGCGGCGCAGGACGGCGCGGACGCGGGCGGTCAGCTCGATCATCGAGAACGGCTTGACCACGTAGTCGTCGGCCCCGGTGTCCAGGCCCCGGATGCGGTCGCTCTCCTCGCCGCGCGCCGTCAGCATGATGATCGGCACGTTGCGGGTTTCACTGCGGCCGCGCAGGCGGCGGCAGACCTCGATGCCCGAGACCTTGGGCAGCATCCAGTCCAGGATCACCAGGTCGGGCGCGCGCTCGGAGGCCATGGTCAGGGCCTCCTCGCCGTCGCCGGCCACGCCGACGACGTAGCCTTCCTTGTCGAGGTTGTAGTGCAGCAGGGTGGCCAGGGCGTCTTCGTCTTCGACCACCAGAACGTAAGGAGTCACTTCGGCCGGCCCTCTCTCTTAGTTCGTCAGCTCGAGCTTCGGGCGCTGGGAGACGATCTCCTCGCCGGTCAGCTCGAAATGGATGATCTCGGCGATGTTGGTGGCGTGGTCGCCGATGCGCTCGAGGTTCTTGGCGACGAACAGCAGATGAGCGCACGGATTGATCGTCCGGGGGTCGCCCATCATGTAGGTCAGCAGTTCGCGGAAGATGGCGTTGTAGTGCTCGTCGACTTCCTCGTCGCGGCTCCAGACGCCGATGGCGCGCTGCAGGTCCGAGGCGGTGTAGGCGTCGAGCACGTCCTTAAGGCGGCTCTGCACCAGCTTGCCCATGCGCTCGATCGAGCGGGTCAGGGCGCTCATCGGGTCGGCCTCGGTCAGGATCAGGGCGCGCTTGCCGATGTTCTTGGCCATGTCGCCGCAGCGTTCCAGGCTCATCGAGATCTTCAGGGCGGCCACCGCGTGGCGCAGATCCACGGCCATCGGCTGGCGCAGGGCGATCAGCCTGAAGGCCTTGCGCTCGATCTCGGCCTGCAGGGTGTCCAGCCGCTCGTCGCGGGCCACCACCTGCTGGGCCAGGGGCGCGTCGCGGCGGGCGATGCATTCGATGGCGTCGGCCACCTGGGCCTCGGCCAGGCCGCCCATGCGGGTGACCTCCGCCGTGAGGTGGTTCAGCTCTTCGCCGTAGGACTTGACGGTATGCTCGGTCATGTCTGGTCTCGATCCCTGCCGGTTAGCCGAAGCGGCCGGTGATGTAGTCTTGCGTGCGGGTGTCGCGAGGATTGGTGAACATCTCCTCGGTCGGACCGCTCTCGACCAGCTTGCCCAGGTGGAAGAAGGCGGTCTTCTGCGAGACGCGGGCGGCCTGGGCCATCGAGTGGGTGACGATGACGATGCAGTACTGGCTGCGCAGCTCGTCGATCAGCTCCTCGATCTTGGCGGTGGCGATCGGATCCAGGGCCGAGCAGGGCTCGTCCATCAGGATCACTTCGGGGCTGACGGCGATGGCGCGGGCGATGACCAGGCGCTGCTGCTGGCCGCCGGACAGGCCGGTGCCGGGCTGGTGCAGGCGGTCGGAGACCTCGTTCCAGAGACCGGCCTTCTTCAGGCTGCTCTCGACGATGGCTTCCAGCTCGTCCTTGCGCGAGGCCAGGCCGTGGATCTTGGGGCCGTAGGCGACGTTCTCGAAGATCGTCTTGGGGAACGGGTTCGGCTTCTGGAACACCATGCCCACGCGCGAGCGCAGCACCACCGGATCGACGCTCTTGGCGTTGACGTCGCTGCCGTCGATCTCGATCGAGCCCACGACCTTGGCCGACGGGATCGTGTCGTTCATCCGGTTGATGCAGCGCAGGAAGGTCGACTTGCCGCAGCCCGACGGGCCGATGAAGGCGGTGACCGACTTGGCCGGCACGTCCAGGCTGACGTCGAACAGCGCCTGTTTCTCGCCGTAGAAGACGTTGACGTCGCGAGCGCGGATCTTGAACTCGCTGGTCGTGGCGTGGCCGTGGCCGGCGGGGATCGCCGAGGCCAGGGTCGGGGCGTGAGCGGCGATCGTGTCGTCGCGGTTTTCGGTCGGCATGGCGTGTCCCAGCGAAAGGGGAGAAGCGAGGGKATTGAGGAAAGTCATCGGTCTACCACCGGCGTTCGAAGCGGCGACGCAGGATCACGGCGGTGGCGTTCATCAGGATCATGAACACCAGCAGCACGATGATGGCCGCGGCGGTGCGTTCGTGGAAGGCGCGTTCCGAGGCGTTCTCCCAGATGAACACCTGGACCGGCAGGACGGTGGCCGAGCTGGCGAAGTTCTCGGGCGCGCCGGGCACGAAGGCCACCATGCCGATCATCAGCAGCGGGGCGGTCTCGCCCAGGGCGTRGGCCAGCGACAGGATGGCGCCGGTCATCACGCCGGGCATGGCCAGCGGCAGCACGTGGTGGAAGACGGTCTGGGCCTTGGAGGCGCCGACGCCCAGGGCGGCTTCGCGGATCGAAGGCGGCACGGCCTTCAGCGAGCTGCGGGTGGCGATGATCACGGTCGGCAGGGCCATCAGGGCCAGCACCAGGCCGCCCACCAGCGGCGAGCCGCGCGGCACGTGCAGCCAGTTGATGAACAGGGCCAGGCCCAGCAGGCCGTAGACGATCGACGGCACGGCGGCCAGGTTGTTGATGTTGACCTCGATGATGTCGGTCCAGCGGTTCTTCGGGGCGAACTCCTCCAGATAGACCGCGGCCAGCACGCCCACCGGGATGGCGATCATGGCTGTGATCAGCAGCATCATGGCCGAGCCGATCACCGCGCCCCAGACGCCGGCCTGCTCGGGCTCGGTCGAGTCGGAGTTGGTGAAGAACTTGGTGTTGAAGCCGGTCTGGACGGTGCCGTCCTTCTTCAGGCGGTCCAGCCAGTCCAGCTGCTGGTTGTCCAGCTTGCGGTCTTCCTCGGCGGTCGAGCGCTTGATCTCGCCCTTGTAGTAGAGGTCGGCGTCGGCCTTGACCGAACCGGTGACGTTGACGGTCTTGCCGATCAGCGAGCGGTCCTTCTTGACCATCTGCAGCAGCTGGTTGCCGAAGTCGCGCGAGGTCAGGTCCATGATCTTGCCCGACGTCGTGCCCAGGTCGTCGTCCTGGACGCCCAGCTTCTTCATCATCGCCTCGGCGACGATGTAGTCGTAGTTCACGCCCTCCAGGGCGTTCACGTCGATGCGCTCGGGGTTCAGATAGACCGGCACCGTCAGGGTATGGGTCTCGAAGGTCGAGTAGCCCTGGGCCACGATGCGGCCGACCAGCACGACCAGGAAGATCATGGCGACGACGATCGCCGCCATGCCCTGGGCGCGGAACAGCTTCTCGGAGCGGTGGCGCTTGCGGAGCAGCGCGTCGCGGGCCGACTCGGCCGGACGAGCGGCGGGAGCGCCGGGGGAGATGCCCGACGGGGACAGGGAAGCGTCAGTCATATTGTTCCCGGTACTTCTGGACGATGCGCAGGGCGATGATGTTGAGGCCCAGGGTGACMACGAACAGGGTCAGGCCCAGGCCGAAGGCCGACAGGGTCTTGGGGCTGTCGAATTCCTGGTCCCCGGTCAGCAGGGTGACGATCTGGACGGTCACGGTGGTGACGGTGTCCAGCGGGTTGGCGGTGAGCTTGGCCTGCAGGCCGGCGGCCATGGTGACGATCATGGTCTCGCCCACGGCGCGGGACACGGCCAGCAGCATGGCGGCCATGATGCCCGGCAGGGCGGCGGGCAGGACCACCTTCTTGACGGTCTCGGACTTGGTCGCGCCCATGGCGTAGCTGCCGTCGCGGAGCGACTGGGGCACGGCGTTGATGATGTCGTCCGACAGGGACGAGACGAAGGGGATCAGCATGATGCCCATCACCACCCCGGCCACCAGGGCCATCTGGTTCTGGACCTGCATCAGGTACTGGGCAATCCCGTCCAGCGGGCCGCCGGCCATCTGCGCGCCGATGCCGTTGAAGAAGGCGCGGAACAGCGGCCCCACGGTCAGGGCGGCGAAGAAGCCGTAGACCACGGTCGGCACCCCGGCCAGGATCTCCAGCAGCGGCTTGATCGTGGCGCGCATGCCGCGGCCGGCGTATTCCGACAGGTAGATCGCCGAGTAGAGGCCGATCGGCGCGGCCACCAGCATGGCKATCATCATCACCAGGAAGGTGCCGGCGAACAGCGGCACGGCCCCGAAGGCGCCCGACGAGGCCACCTGGTCGGCGCGCATGGCGATCTGCGGGGCCCACTCGGTGCCGAACAGGAAGCTGAGCGGCGAGACGCTCTCGAAGAAGCGCCAGCTCTCGTAGATCAGCGACATCACGATGCCGAGCGTGGTCAGGACGGCGGCGATCGAGCAGGCGATCAGCACGCCGGCGATCCAGCCCTCGACCCGGTTGCGGGCTCGGAACTCGGTGTTGATGCGCGGGGTGGCCAGCAGGAAGCCGGCCAGGGCCAGCAGGCCGGCCAGGCCCAGGACGGAGTAGCTGACGATGCCGTCGATGCGCTTGGCCTCGACCACCTTGGCGTCGAAGGCGGCCCGCAGCGGGCCGTCATAGGTGACCTCGCTGGCGGCCTGGCCGGTGGCCACGGCGTTGACGTCGCTGAAGAACACGTCCTGACGATCAGGGGTCAGGGCCTGGACCGCCGCCGGGCGCTGGGCCTGCAGCATGGCGTCCTCGACCCGGCCGCCGAAGGTGGCGCCCAGCAGAAGCAGCAGCGCCGCCGGGGCGCCGGCCCACAGGGCGGCGTACAGGCCGTAATAGTTCGGCAGCGAGTGCAGCTTGGCCTTGGAGCCGCCGGAGGACTTCAGCGCGCGGCTTCGGCCGGCCATGAAGGCCGCGCCTGAGAACAGGGCGAGGAAAAGGAGCGAGAGCCAGGTCAGCATGCGTGCGGCGGGGTCTTGCAAGGGATGCGGTGACGGCGCACGACGCGCCGTACCGCCCACGCCGATCTATGCCGGGCGGGCGCCGACCTTATGCGACGTTTTCACGACAGTTTTGCGACAGCGCCCAGGCTAGCGTCGGAGGCGGCGGGTTCCGGGGCCGGGCCGGACGCCTCGGACATGGTCCGGGCCATCGGGAAATAGACCCCGAACGTCGCCCCTTCGCCCAGGACGCTCTCCACCGTCATGCCGCCGCGGTGGCGGTTCATGATGTGCTTGACGATCGCCAGGCCCAGGCCCGTGCCGGACCGCTCGCCGCTCTTCTGGCCCTCGACGCGATAGAATCGCTCGGTCAGGCGCGGCAGGTGCTCGCGCGCCATCCCTGGGCCGCGGTCGCTGACCCGCAGGGAGGCGTAGCGCTCCTCCACCGCGTGGTCGGGGGTCAGCAGCGACATGCGGGCGGCGACCGGGTCGCGCGGCGCGGCGGCCATGTCGGCGGTCAGGCCCGAGAAGATCTCGACCCGCACCACGCCCTCGCGCGGGGTGTACTTGATGGCGTTGTCGACCAGGTTCTGGATCACCTGGACGATCTGGTCGCGGTCGCCCTCGACCACGGCCGCCCCGCGCGGCGGCAGGACGGGGTCGAAGGTCACGGCCTTGTCCTTGGTCTGGGGCGCCAGGGCGTCCAGGACGTCGATCGTCGCCATGGCCAGGTCCACCTGGCCCAGCGGCGGGATGTGCTCGTTGAGCTCGATTCGCGACAGGCTCATCAGGTCGTCGATCAGCCGCGCCATCCGCTCGGCCTGGGCCTGCATGATCCCCAGGAACCGGTCGCGCGCCCCGACGTCGTCCTTGGCGTGGCCGCGCAGGGTCTCGATGAAGCCCGACAGCGAGGCCAGGGGCGTGCGCAGCTCGTGGCTGGCGTTGGCCAGGAAGTCGGCCCGCGTGCGTTCGCTGCGGCGGGCGTCGGTCTCGTCGCTCAGCACCAGCAGGGCCAGGCGCGAGCCGCGCTCGTCGAAGCCCAGCGGCGCGCAGTGCGCCGCCCATTCGCGGCCCTGGGCCCCGCCGCCCACATAGTCGACCGAGCGCCGCACCCCGCCGAACAGGCTCTCGTCCACCGCCTCCAGCACCTGCGGGCTGCGCAGGGCCGAGACCAGCAGCCCGCCGCGCGGCTGCAGCTTGAACAGCTCGCGGGCCGCGGCGTTGGCGAACACGAACCGCCGGCCGGTCAGGTCGTCGGCCTCCTCGGCGGCGATGACCATCAGGGGATCGGGCAGGGTTTCCAGAATCAGGCCGAACGGCGGCGGCTGGTCCAGGGCGGCCGGGGCGGGGGCCGGGACGGCCTGGTCGGCGGTCCGCCTCAGGGCCCGGCGAGCMAGGACATAGCCGGTGACGCCGCTGGCCAGGGCCAGGGGCACCGCCGCCGCGGTGTTGGCGCCGCCCGTCGCCGCCAGGGCCAGAAGGGTCGCGGGGCCCGCCAGCACAACGCCCCAGACGCCCAGGGGCGTGTTGGCGGACCCGTCGGAACGGGCTGACGAGGACGGCGAGGCCATCGGCATGCGGCAGTCTCGATTACGGCGAAGGGAGGATTCGGCGATCCAGATATGGCGCCCTGTGAACGCTTGCGATAGACCGTCAAACGCCTCGAAGCGCGACGTTGACGGAAAGCACCGCAATTTCGCCGCAACGTGCCGCAATCTGGGGTCTGGGTTTATCTCTAAGGTGTCGTTCGGAATGCAGCGCAAGGTCCTGGTCGCGACAGTCGCAACCGCTCCTCTCCTGGCCATGGCGTTCGGCGCTTATGCTGAGACGGTCATCAACACGGCCCGCACGACGCCTGTCGCCACCGCGACGGCCTCGTCGACCAGTACGCCCGACGATGTGAAGATCGACACGGGCGGGGGCATCACCCTGACCACGGCCGGCCCGATGGTCACCGTGAACAGCAACAACAAGGTCACCCTGGGCGGCAACGGCCTGGCCTCGGTCGGCGTCGACAACTCGACGGGCGTCCTGATCCAGGGCGGCACGACCGGCTCGGTGACCAACAACGCCGCCATCAGCCTCACCGAGGACTACACCCCGACCGACGACGACAAGGACGCGTCCGGCGCGGCCAAGCCCGACGGCGACCTGGACGGTCCGTTCGCCAAGGGCAGCAACCGCTACGGCATCCGCCTGGTCGGTCCGGGCGTGTTCACCGGCGACATCGTCCAGAGCTCGACCGGCTCGATCACCATCGAAGGCAACAATTCGGCCGGCATTTCGCTGGAAACCGGCCTGGTCGGCAACCTGACCACCGGCGGCGCGATCACCGTCACCGGCGACAACGCCTACGGCGTCCACGTGGCCGCCCCGGTGACCGGCAAGGTCTCGATCAACGGCGCCACCAGCGTGACCGGCCTGAACGCCACCGGCGTGGCGATCGACGGCGACGTCAGCGGCGCCTTCGTCGTCCAGGGCGGCGTGACCGCGACCGGCTACCGCTACACCACGCGTCCGTCCACCAAGGAACTGCGCGCCATCCTCGACGCCGACGACCTGCTGCAGGGCGGTTCGGCCGTGCGGGTCACCGCCAACGTCGCCGGCGGCGTGCTGCTGGACGCCCCGCCGCTGGACCTCGACACGGCCAACACCGACGAGGACGGCGACGGCGTCGCCGACGCCAACGAAGGCACCGCGGCCCTGGTCAGCTACGGCGCGGCCCCCACCCTGCTGATCGGCTCCGACGCTCATTCCGTGGCCATCGGCGCGGTGGGCACGGGCGACAACGCCTACGGCCTGATCAGCAAGGGCGGCGTCACGGCCAACGGCGTCTATGACGGCGTGTCGGCCACCGCGATCCAGATCGGCGGCAACGCCGGCCAGACCACCACCCTCGCCGGCGGCGCGCGGATCGACAGCACGGTCACGGCCACCGCCTACGAAGCCAACTCCACCGGCTTCCAGGTCAAGGCCGGCGCGTCGGTCCCGACCCTGTGGAACAGGGGCCAGATCTCGGCCTTCGGCATCTCGGAAGGCAATTTCGACGCCCGCGCGGTCGCCATCGACGCTGGCGCGACCATGACCACCCTGCGCAACGCCGGGGCGATCGCGGCCACCCTGGGCGGCGAAAAGGGCAACGCCTACGGCGTGATCGACAATTCCGGCACGCTGACCACCATCGAGAACACCGGCAAGATCAGCGCCTCGATCGTCCCGACCGACGACGCCGACGACAAGGACGACGCCGACACCGACGCCTCCAACGAGGTGATCACCGGCAAGGCGATCGCCATCGACGTCAGCCACAACACCACCGGCGTCACCCTGACCCAGAACGGCGTCAACGACGGCGACGACGGCAAGGACGGCGTGGCCGACCCGGACGCCGACGGCGACGGCGTGGACGACGCCGACGAGCCGTCGATCGTGGGGGCCATCAACTTCGGCTCCGGCGCCGACACCTTCAACGTCCAGAACGGCGTCGTGATCGGCGACATCAGCTTCGGCGCCGGGGCGGACGCCCTGAACATCAGCGGCGGCGCGGCCGTGATCGGCGCGCTGCGCGATTCGGACGGCCAGCTGGCGATCAATGTCGGCAAGGGCTCGCTGGGCCTGGCCAACGCCGAGACCATCAACGCCTCCAGCCTGAACCTGGGCGCGGACAGCAAGCTGCTGTTCACCGCCGACCCGGCGTCGGGCACGAACACCCACCTGGTGATCTCGGGCGCGGCCAACATCGCGTCGGGCGCCCAGCTGGGCCTGCGGCTGAACAGCCTGCTGACGGCCCCGACCAGCTACACCGTCATCACGGCGGGTACGCTGACCGCCGGCACGATCAACCAGGACCTGCTGGGCGGCACGCCGTACATGTACGTGGCCAGCAGCCGCGTCGACACCAACAACGTCTATCTGGACGTGCGCGCGCGCACGGCGACCGAGATCGGGATGAACCGGGCCCAGAGCTCGGCCTACGACCTCACGAACGCGGCGCTGACCCACGACGCGGACATCGCCAAGGCCTACCTGGCCCAGACCACCCGCGACGGCTATCTGGCCCTCTACGACCAGATGATGCCCGACCAGGGCGAAGGCTTCTTCGCCGCCATGCAGGACGTCACCCACGCGATCTCGACGGCCACGGGCTTCCGGCCCGATCCGGGCGACCGCTACGGGCCCGACAGCCTGTGGGTCCAGGAGATCAACACCCTGGTGCGGCGCGACACCGGCGACACCATGGGCTCCGACACCCAGGCCTTCGGCTTCGTCGGCGGCTACGAGGCCATGGGCGACGCCGGCGGCGCGCTGGGCCTGACCCTGGCCTTCGTCAGCATCGAAGAGCACGACATCGCCGCTAAGGTGGGCGAGCAGACCACGGGCAACTACCTGCAGCTGGGCACGTACTGGCGCCGGTCGATCGGCGGCTGGCGCATGAACGTCGGCGGCGGCGGCGGCTACGGCTGGTACGACGGCGACCGGACGTTCAACAGCGGCAGCGTGAACGGCGGACCCAACGTTCAGCGCCACAACAGCGCCAAATGGAACGGCTACACCTTCAACGCCTTCGCCGGTACAGCCTACGAGGCCAAGTTCGGCGCCCGCTACTTCGTCCGCCCCGAGGGGTACCTGGACTATGTCTATCTGAGCGAAGGCGAGCGCAGGGAAAAGGGCGGCGGCGAGGCCTTCGACCAGATCGTCCACAAGCGCAAGTCCGACAGCCTGACCGGTGACGTCGGCGTGGTGCTCGGCGCCGACTACGGCCGCGACCTGTGGTGGCGTCCGGAAGTGCGGGTCGGCTATCGCCAGGTCCTGGCCGGCGAGCTGGGCGACACGACCTTCAGCTACACCTACGCCGGCGCGCCCACCGCCACCCTGGCGGCGGCCAACGACAAGGACGGCGCGGTGACGCTGGGCTTTGCTCTACGGGCCGGTACGCCGATGTCGTACCTGGCGCTGGAAGCCAACGCCCAGGCGGCCAAGAAGCAGCATCGCTACAATCTCAAGCTCACCGGCCGGGCGATGTTCTAAGACCCCGGACGCCCTCTGGACTTCGAGGGCGAATATACCGAACACTGACGAACAGGGCCCGCGCTTCGGCGCGGGCCTTTTTTCGTTCGGGAATCCAGTAGCTTGACCATAAGGCGATATCGGCCTCGCCGAGGGGCCTGAAGGAAAACTCAAAGCCCCGCGCCCTTATCTCTATTTAACACGTAGGAATAATCGTCTTTTGTCCACGTCAACAGCGACGCCGGCCGGGCGTCGAGAGGGGAAGACCATGACCGGAACACAAAAAGCCCTGCGCGCGGCCCTGATCGGCGGAGCCTCGCTGGTCGCCATGACCGGCGCGGCGCAGGCCCAGACCCTGACGCCCGAGCAGCAGCAGGCCCGCATCGAGGCGCTGGAAGCCCAGATCGAGGCCCTGTCCGGCCAGATCGCCGACCTGAAGGCCGCGACCGCCGCCAGCCTGAAGGACGTGCGCGCCGCCCAGTCCCAGACCACCGTCAGCGTCGCCAACGGCAAGCCCACCATCGCCTCGGGCGACGGCGCCTTCAGCGCCAACATCCACGCCGTGATGCAGCTGGACGCCACCTGGTACAACCAGGACAGCGGCCTGGGCGCCGGCGTGGTCGGCCGCGACCTGAACAGCGGCACCAACTTCCGCCGCGCCCGCCTGGGCGTCGACGGCAAGGCCTTCAAGAACTTCGACTACGGCATCCTGCTGGACTTCGGCGGTTCGGGCACGGACGGTCCGGGCGCGCTGCAGGAGATCTACCTCCAGTACAACTACGCGCCCTTCAAGGTGAAGGTCGGGGCCTTCGCGCCGAACCAGGGCCTGGAGGACGCGGCCTCGACCAACGGCTCGCTGTTCCCCGAGCGCCCCGCCGGCGCCGAAGCCGCCCGCAGCCTGGCCGGCGCCGACCGCCGCATCTCGCTGCAGGCCCAGGCCGTCGGCGAGCGCTGGATCATCTCGGGCGCGGTGACCGGCGCCAAGACCGGCGACGGCGCCACCTTCGACGAGCAGCTGGGCTATGTGGGCCGCGTCGCCTTCATCCCGTTCAAGGGCTATGACTGGCTGACCCATGTGGGCGTCAACGCTAGCCGCGTGGCCCAGCCCGCCCAGATCGCCGCCGGCGGCGCCTATCCGATCACGGTCGAGGATCGTCCCGAACTGCGCACCGACGGCACCCGCCTGGTCAGCTCCGGCGCCATCGACTCGTCGGGCGCGCGCCACTACGGCTTCGAACTGGCCGCCCAGAAGAAGAACTTCCTGATCCAGGGCGAGTACTTCGACATCGCGCTGGACCGCCGCAACAAGCCGGCCAATATCACCGATCCCAAGTTCTACGGCTGGTACGTGGAAGGCGGCTGGGTGCTGACCGGCGAGCAGCGCAAGTACAACCCCGCCAACTTCGCCTTCGACGCCCCGGCGATCGACAATCCGTTCGATCCCAAGGCCGGCAAGTGGGGCGCCTGGGAACTGGCGGCCCGCTACTCGGTGCTGGACGTCAACCACCACGAATACGCCACCGTCGCGGCCGACCGCGTCCGCGGCGGCGTGCAGGAGATCGCCACCGTCGGCCTGAACTGGTTCCCCAATTCGGTGACCAAGTTCTCGCTGGACTACCTGGACGTCGACGTCGACCGTCGCGACGCCAGCGGCGTGCAGATCGGCCAGAGCTACAAGGCCGTCAACCTGCGCAGCCAGTACGCGTTCTAGGAATAGGCGGTCCGGCGTCCCCGCCTCGCGGGGACGCCGGCCGGCGCCTCGTGCGGCGTCGCCAGTCCGGGCCAGGCTGGTCGCAAAGCGTTCAAAAGATCCACCTTCTCACGCGAGCAACATCGCCATGATCAAAGATCTCAAAGCCCCCACGCGTCGCGGCCTCCTGGGCTCGGCCACCGCCGGCGCCGCGGCCCTGGCGGTCCCCGTCGCCCTGGCGGGTTCGGCCCACGCGCAGAACAACAAGCCGGTCACCCTGCTGAACGTCAGCTACGACCCGACCCGCGAGCTCTACAAGGACATCAACGCCGCCTACGCCAAGTACTGGAAGGAGAAGGTCGGCCAGGACCTGACCATCAACCAGTCGCACGGCGGTTCGGGCAAGCAGGCCCGCTCGGTGATCGACGGCCTGCAGGCCGACGTCGTCACCCTGGCGCTGGCCTATGACATCGACGAGATCTCGGCCAAGGCCAAGCTGCTGCCGGCCAACTGGCAGTCGCGCCTGCCGCAGAACTCCACGCCCTACACCTCGACGATCGTGTTCCTGGTCCGCAAGGGCAATCCCTGGAAGATCAAGGACTGGGGCGACCTGATCAAGCCGGGCATCGACGTGATCACCCCCAACCCGAAGACCTCGGGCGGCGCGCGCTGGAACTACCTGGCCGCCTGGGCCTGGGCCCTGAAGCAGCCGGGCGGCAACCCCGCCAAGGCCGAGGCCTTCGTCACCGAGCTGTTCAAGCACGTGCCCGTGCTGGACACCGGCGCCCGCGGCGCCACCACCAGCTTCACCCAGCGCGGCCTGGGCGACGTCCTGCTGTCCTGGGAGAACGAGGCCTACCTCGCCCAGGAGGAACTGCCGGGTAAGTTCGACATCGTCTATCCGTCGATCTCGATCCTGGCCGAGCCGCCGGTGGCCCTGGTCGACAAGAACGTCGACCGCCACAAGACCCGCGTCGTGGCCGAGGGCTATCTGAACTTCCTCTACAGCCCCATCGCCCAGGACCTGATCGGCAAGAATCACTACCGCCCGCGCAACGCCCAGGCGGCCGCCAAGTACGCCGGCAAGTTCAAGTCCATCCCGCTGGTGACCATCGACGACACCTTCGGCGGCTGGAAGAAGGCCCAGTCCACCCACTTCAACGACGGCGGCGTCTTCGACCGGATCTACAAGCCCCGCTAAGTCCTCCTCGACCTTCCGGACGCCGGCGGCGGGAACCTTCGGGTTTCCGCCGTCTTGCGTTTTGAAAACTGGTATTTTGGGCCAATGTCTGGAACCCGACCGCCAAACCGGCGTTCTGGGGAGCCACGGGGCATGTCGTAAAGGTCGGGCGTCCAGCGAATGACGGACATATTGCGGTCGGAACGCGCGGCGGAAGAGCTGGCCGCCGAACACGGGGTCGGCGATCCGTTCGCGGCGGCGATCCGCGCCACCCGCATGGCCATGATCGTCACCGACGCCCGCCAGTCCGACCATCCGATCATCTTCGCCAACGACGCCTTCCTGGCCCTGACCGGCTATCACCGCGACGAGGTCATCGGCCGCAACTGCCGCTTCCTGCAGGGGCCCGACACCGATCCGGCCGCGATCGCCAAGCTGAGCGCGGCCGTCGCCAACGGCGAAGACATCGCCATCGACATCCTCAACTACCGCAAGGACGGCTCCACCTTCTGGAACGCCCTCTACCTGTCGCCGGTGCGCGGCAAGAACGGCGAGATCGTCTACTTCTTCGGCTCGCAGCTGAACGTCAGCGACAAGAAGCGCGTGGAGTTCGAGCTGGACGACACTCGCGACCGGCTGGAGGCGGCGGTCGCCGCCCGCACCGCCGACCTGACCCAGGCCCTGCAGCAGAAGACCGCCCTGCTCCACGAGGTGGACCACCGGGTCAAGAACAACCTTCAGCTCATCTCGTCCCTGCTGCTGCTGCAGAACCGCCGAGTCACCGACCCGGGGGTCAAGAACAGCCTACGCGRCATGCTGGAGCGGGTCAGCGCCATCGCCACCGTCCACCGCCGCCTGTTCCAGAGCGAGGACGTCGAGCGCTTCGACGTCTCGGCCTTCGTGCGTGACCTGGTCAGCGACATGATGGGCGCCGCGCGACGCGACGACATCAAGGTGAGCCTCGACCTGGAGCGCATCGACGTCGCCGCGTCGAAGGCCGCGCCCCTGGCCCTGGTGATCAGCGAGCTGTTCTCCAACGCCCTGCGCCACGCCTTCCCGCCCGAGGCGATGGACGGACGTTCCGGCGAAATCCTGGTGCGGATCACCCGCCAGGACGCCGAATTCCGGATCGAAATCAGCGACGACGGCGTTGGGACAGTGAATTCCGCGTCGTCGGGCGGATTCGGTCTGACCATCGTCCAGCTGCTCTGCCAGCAGTTGAAGGCGCGTTCGGAGACCACGCCCGCCGATCCTGGAACCCGCGTGGTGGTGTATCTGCCGGTCAACGGCGTTCATCACTGAGACAAGGTTTGGATTAGGTGATGAACGAGCGTCCGCTCGACGTGTTGATCGTGGAAGACGAGGTCCTGCTGGCCACCGAGCTGGAGTTCCTGGTCGAGGAGGTCGGCTGCAACCCCGTCGGCCTGGCCATGAGCTCGGACGAAGCCAAGGCCCTGGCCTGCGACCTGCGCCCCGACCTGGCCCTGGTCGACGTCCACCTGCGCGACGGTCCGACCGGCGTCGAGGTGGCGCGCACCATCCATGACGACTGCGGCGGCGTGGCCCTGTTCATGACCGCCAACGTCAAGCGCCTGCCCGACGACTTCGCCGGCGCCTGCGGGGTGATCGGCAAGCCCTATTCCGAGCATGGCGTGAAGACCGCCCTGACCTATCTGACGGTCTGCCTGCGCGAGGGCCAGGCGCCCGGCCCGCCGCCGGTCGGCCTGGAGCTGGCGCCCGCCTACGCCCAGCGCTGGGGCCTGCCGAGCCTGACCCGCGCCACCGGCTAGGCGATGGGCGTTCCGCTGATCGCCTCCGTCGTGGGCACGGCCGCGGCCCTGCTGTCGATCACCAGCTTCGCCCCGCAGATCGTCAAGATCTGGAAGGAAAAGGACGCGGAGTCGGTGTCGCTGCGCACCTATCTGGTCACCGTCACGGGCTTCGCGTGCTGGATCGCCTATGGCGTGCTGATCAAGGCCTGGCCGGTGATCGCCTCCAACACCGCCTGCCTGCTGATGTCGGGCGCGGTGCTGGCCCTGAAATGGCGGTTCGGGCGCAAGGACTCCGACCGATAACAACGTTACTTGATCCGGGAAGCTTGGCGGTACAGGCTGGGGTGGATCGCAGCGGCCATTCGGGGGAGCCGCCCGCGCCCAGGGGTTCTCCATGAACCGGAAACATCTCGCCGGCGTCGCCGTCCTGGCCGCGCTACTCTCGAGTTCGGCCTGGGCCCAGCAGTCGCCGGCTCCGGGCAGCCTGGAGGCGATCCAGGCCCTGCAATGCGACGCCAAGAAGGCCCAATGCGGCTTCAAGGCCTGCCCCACGGGCCAGAGCCCCGTCATGACAACGACCCCGTGCGAGTGCGTCTGCAAGGCCTCCAGCGAGGCCAAGCCGCCGATGACGCCGCTCCCGCCGCCGCCGCTGATCCCGGGCGCCGGTCAGCCGACGCTCGGCGGTCCGGTCGCGCCTCGCCCCTGAGCCGCCGTTTTTGGTGACAGGGGGGACGGGGTCCGCTATCGAGGCGCGCCTTTCGCCTTACAGGACCGCCGCCTTGACCGACGTCGCCGAGGAAGCGGGCTGGGCCACGGCCAAGACCCTGGCCGAAGCCCTGCCCTATATCCAGATCTACGACCGCGAGACGGTGGTCATCAAATATGGCGGCCACGCCATGGGCCAGGAGCAGGTGGCCAAGCTGTTCGCGGCCGACGTCGTGCTGCTCAAGCTGCTGGGCGTTCACCCCGTCGTGGTGCACGGCGGCGGCCCGCAGATCAGCCGCATGCTCGACAAGGCCGGCGTGAAGTCCACGTTCGTGGACGGCCTGCGCGTCACCGACGAAGCCACCATGGAAGTGGCCGAGATGGTGCTGTCGGGCGCCATCAACAAGGAAATCGCCAGCTGGATCACCCAGGCCGGCGCCGAGGCCGACGTGCGCGGCGTGGGCCTGTCGGGCAAGGACGCCCGCCTGATCACCGCCGAGAAGGTGACCCGCACCCGCAAGGACCCGGACAGCAACATCGAGCAGGCCGTCGACCTGGGCTTCGTGGGCGAGCCGACCAAGGTCGACCCGCACCTGATCCAGGCCCTGCTGACCTCGGAAACCGACTACATCCCGGTGATCGCCCCGATCGGCGTCTCGGCCCAGGGCGAGACCTTCAACATCAACGCCGACACCGTGGCCGGCGCCCTGGCGGGCGCCCTGAAGGCCAAGCGGATGCTGATGCTGACCGACATCAAGGGCGTGCTCGACGCCAACGGCGAGCTGATCCGCCAGATGACGCTGGACGAGGCCCGCGAGCTGATCTCGTCGGGCGTCGCCACCGGCGGCATGATCCCCAAGCTGGAGAACGCCATCCACGCCGTGGAATCGGGCGTCGAGGCCGTGGTCATCCTGGACGGGCGCCGTCCCCACGCCATGCTGGTCGAACTGTTCAGCGAGCATGGCGCGGGTACGCTGATCTCGAAATGACGGCCGATCGCTCGCCTGATCTTGGGCACGTCGAGACCTGGCTGTTCGACCTGGACAACACCCTCTATCCGGCCGAATGCGAGTTCATGGCCCTGATCGAGGGCAAGATGACCGACTTCATGGAGCGGACCACCGGCCTGCCCCGCGAAGAGGCCCGGGCGATCCAGAAGCGCTACTACCACGAGCACGGCACCACCCTGGCCGGGCTGATGGCCCATCACGGCCTGGAGCCGAAGGCGTTCCTGGACGAGGTGCACGACGTCTCGATGGACCGGCTGACGCCCGACCCGGCGCTGCAGGCGGCCGTGGCGGCCCTGCCCGGTCGGCGGCTGGTGTTCACCAACGGCTCGCTGGGCCACGCCGAGCGGGTGCTGGCGCACCTGGGCCTGGCGCATCTGTTCGAGGACGTCTTCGCCATCGAGACGGCCGACTACATCCCCAAGCCGGCCATGGCGACGTTCGAGAAGGTGGTGGCCCGCCACGCCTTCGCCCCGCCGGCCACCGCCTTCTTCGAGGACAGCGAGAAGAACCTGGCGCCCGCCGCCCTCATGGGCATGACCACCGTCCTGGTCGGCGCCCACGCGGCCGCCTCGACCGCCGACTTCGTCCATCACCGCACGCACGACCTCGCCGGGTTCCTGACCTCGGCGCGCCTGAAGGAAGCCTGACATGACCGCCCTAACCCTCGCCGACTTGCAAGCCGAAGTCGAAGCCGCCTGGGAGGCCCGCGACGGCGTCTCCACCGCCACCACCGGCCCGGTGCGCACGGCGGTCGAGGAGACGCTGCTGCTGATCGACGCCGGCAAGGCCCGGGTGTCCGAGAAGATCGACGGCGAGTGGACCACCCACCAGTGGCTGAAGAAGGCCGTGCTGCTGTCGTTCCGCCTGAACCCCAACAAGGTCATGCACGCGGGGACCCTGGGCGGCGCCGTGGGCCCGTGGTGGGACAAGGTCCCCAACAAGTTCGACGGCTGGGACGCCCCGCAGTTCGAGGCCGCCGGCTTCCGCGCCGTGCCCGGCTCGATCGTCCGCCGCGGCGCCTATGTGGGCAAGAACGTCATCCTGATGCCGTCGTTCGTGAACATCGGCGCTTACGTCGATGACAGCACCATGGTCGACACCTGGGTGACGGTCGGCTCGTGCGCCCAGATCGGCAAGCGCGTCCACCTGTCGGGCGGCGTCGGCATCGGCGGCGTGCTGGAGCCCCTGCAGGCCAACCCGACCATCATCGAGGATGACTGCTTCATCGGCGCCCGTTCGGAAGTGGTGGAAGGCGTCGTCGTCGGCGAGGGCTCGGTCCTGTCGATGGGCGTGTTCATCTCGGCCTCGACCAAGATCGTCGACCGCGCCACCGGCCAGGTCCACATCGGCAAGGTGCCGCCCTACAGCGTCGTGGTGCCGGGCAGCCTGCCCGACCCGAAGGGCGGCCCCAGCCTGTCGTGCGCCGTGATCGTCAAGACGGTGGACGCCAAGACCCGGTCCAAGACCTCGATCAACGACCTGCTGCGCGACTAAGCGTCGAAGACGAGGGCGTCCATGACGCAGACCCTGGACGCCCTGCGACGCGGCGAGCTGGCCGGCGCGCGCGAGCTTCGGCTGCGCGGCCTGACCGAGTTCCCGCGCGAGATCTTCGGCCTGGCCGACACGCTGGAGGTCCTGGACCTGGGCGGCAACGCCCTGACCGACCTGCCCGACGACATCGGCCGGCTGGCCAGGCTGCGGGTGCTGTTCTGCGCGGGCGGCAACCGGTTCGAGCGCCTGCCGCCCGGTCTCGGCGACTGCCCGGCGCTGAGCCAGGTCGGCTTCCGGGGCTGCGGCGTGGTCGAGGTCCCGGCCGAGGCCCTGCCGCCGAACCTCCGCTGGCTGACCCTGACCGACAACGCCATCGCGACCCTGCCCGACGCGCTCGGTGGGCGGCCGCTGCTGCAGAAGGTGATGCTGGCGGGCAACCGCCTGTCGGCCCTGCCCGAGAGCCTGGCCGGTCATGAACGGCTGGAGTTGCTGCGCCTGGCGGCCAACCGTTTCGAGGCCCTGCCGGGGTGGCTGGCCGAGCTGCCCGGCCTGGCCTGGCTGGCCTGGGCCGGGAATCCGTTCGACCACGGCGCGCCGTCCGACGCCCCGGCGGTCGCCTGGCGCGACCTGGAACTGGGCGCGTGGCTGGGCGAGGGCGCGTCGGGCGCGGTCCACGACGCGGCCTGGAACGGTCGTCCAGTGGCCCTGAAGCTCTTCAAGGGCGCCATGACCAGCGATGGCCTGCCCGAGCGCGAGATGGCCGCTTGCCTGGCCGCCGGCGAGCATCCGCACCTGACGGGGGCCCTGGGCCGCCTGACCGGCCATCCGGACGGGGCCGAGGGCCTGCTGATGCCCCTGCTGCCGTCCGACCGGCGCGTGCTGGCCGGTCCGCCCAGCCCCGAAGGCTGTTCGCGCGACGACTACGCCCCCGACCTGCGGTTCGACCTCGACGTCGCCCTGCGCATCGCCCGCGATGTGGCGGCGGGCGCCGCCCACCTGCACGCCCGCGGCCTGTCGCACGGCGACCTCTACGCCCACAACACCCTGTGGGACGGCGCGACCGGGGCGGCCGTGCTCAGCGACTTCGGCGCGGCCTCGTTCCTGCCGGACGGCCCCGGCGACCCGCTGACCCGCCTGGACGTCCTGGCCTGGGGCCGTCTGCTGGGCGAGCTGCTGGAGCGGACCGCCGAACCGGCCCCGGCCGCCGTCCAGGCCTTGCTGGCTGAATGCCTGAGCCCTGATCCGCGCGCGCGGCCAAGCCTGGCGCAGGCGCTGGATGTGCTGAACTGACGGGGACATGCCCTTGGGCGTGTCCCCAAACCCAGACGCGGCGCCAAGTCATGGGGACACGCCGCGAGGGCGTGTCCCCGCCCTCAGTACGGCGTGCCGTCGCGATGGCGGTAGAAGTCCTCCCCCGCCCGCGCGACCATGTCGATGTCGCTGTAGGTGCAGGTGTCCCGGTCGGGCCGACGCGAGCCCATCTCCAGCAGCACGGCCTCGCGGTCGGAACGGTTCTCCAGGTGGTGGCCGTCGGCGACCCCGGCCTTGAAGCCCGCGCAGTCGCCGGCCCGCAGCACGGTCTCGGCGCCGTCCTCGACCAACACCACCTCGCCCTCGACCACCCAGACGAACTCGTCCTCCGCGCTGTGCCAGTGGCGCTGGCTGCTCCACTGGCCCGGCGGCAGGCGCATCAGGTTGACGCCGAACTGGTCGAGCCCGGCCGCGTCGCCCAGGGCCCGGCGGCGGCGCTCGCGGCAGGGCGCGTCGTGCGGCGGCGGGTAGTTGCTTCCCACGCGCAGCGGCGCGGCGTCGATGTCGATCTTGGGCATGGCGGTCGTCTCGGGTTTGCGTCGGGCGCCAGGGGAGCCTAAAGCCAGGACAATGACTGACAACAGCCTCGCCCCCGCCCTCGATCCCGTGGCCCTCGCCCAGGCGCTGATCCGCCGTCCGTCCGTGACCCCGGCCGACGAGGGCGCGATGGACGTGCTGCAGCGCCAGCTGGAGGCCCTGGGCTTCAACTGCCGCCGCATGCGCTTCGGCGAGATCGAGAATCTCTACGCCAAGCGCGGGACGGCGCGGCCGAACCTCTGCTTCGCCGGCCACACCGACGTGGTGCCGGTGGGCGACGACGCGGCCTGGACCGCCGGCCCGTTCGAGGCCGAGATCAAGGACGGGGTCCTGTTCGGCCGCGGCGCGGTCGACATGAAGAGCGCCATCGCCGCCTTCGTCGCCGCCGTCTCGCGCCTCCCCACCGACCTGCCCGGCTCGCTGAGCTTCCTGATCACCGGCGACGAGGAGGGCGTCGCCGAGGACGGCACCGTCAAGGTGGTCCAGGCCCTGGCCGCCGAGGGCGAGGTCATCGACCACTGCATCGTGGGCGAGCCGACCAGCGCCAACCTGCTGGGCGACATGGTCAAGATCGGCCGGCGCGGCAGCATCAACGCCTGGATCGCCGTCGACGGCAAGCAGGGCCACGTGGCCTATCCGCATCGCGCCGCCAACCCGATCCCGGTGATGGTCGACATCCTCTCGCGCCTGCAGAGCCGGGTGCTGGACGACGGTCACACCGGCTTCCAACCGTCGAACCTGGAAGTCACCACGGTGGACGTGGGCAACACCGCCACCAACGTCATCCCCGCCTCGGCCAAGGCCCGGATCAACATCCGCTTCAACCCGGCCCACAAGGGCAAGGACCTGGCCGCCTGGATCGAGCACGAGTGCCGCGAGGCCGCCGAAGGCTTCTCGGGCCGGGTCGAGGCGCTGTGCAAGATCAGCGGCGAGGCCTTCCTGACCGAGCCGGGCGCCTTCACCGACGTGATCGTGGCCGCGGTCGGCGACGCCACCGGCCGCGTGCCCGAGCTGTCCACCACCGGAGGCACTAGCGACGCCCGCTTCATCCGCAGCCTGTGCCCCGTGGTCGAGTTCGGCTTGGTCGGCTCGACCATGCACCAGGTGGACGAGCGGGTCCCGGTTGATGAAGTCGAGGCCCTGGCCGACATCTACCAGGCCCTGATCGGGCGCTATTTCGCGGCTTTCGCCTGATGGGCCGGACCGTCCTGGCGAGCTGGCCCTTCTGGGCGCTGGCCTCGGCGGTCTTCGCGGCCTTGACCGCCATCCTGGCCAAGGTCGGGATCGACGGCATCGGCTCGAACCTCGCCACCTTCATCCGCACCGTGGTGATCCTGGCCTTCGCCGGCCTGATCCTGACCGTGGCCGGCGAGTGGCGCGCGCCGGGCTCGATCAGCTCGCGCTCGTGGCTGTTCCTGGTGCTGTCGGGCCTGGCCACCGGGGCGTCGTGGCTGTGCTACTTCCGGGCCCTGAAGCTGGGCGAGGCGGCCAAGGTCGCGCCGGTCGACAAGCTTTCCGTCGTGTTCGTGGCGATCATCGCCGCCGCCTTCCTGGGCGAGAAGCTGTCGCCGCTGAACTGGCTGGGCGTGGCCCTGATCGCGGCGGGCGCGGTGCTGGTGGCGGTTCGGATCTGAGCATGGACGAGCTGTCGATCGCCGACATCCTGGCCGAGGTGGCCGTGCTGGTGAAGCCGTACTTCGGCCGGGGTCGGCCCGCCGACTACATCCCCGAGCTGGCCAATGTGCCCTCCAGCAAGTTCGGCATGGCCGTGCGCACCGTGGGCGGCCAGGAGGCGGTGATCGGCGACGCCGACGAAGGGTTCTCGGTCCAGAGCATCACCAAGGTCTTCTCGCTCGGGCTTGCCCTGAACCGCTTCGGCGACGAGGTCTGGACGCGGGTGGGCAAGGAGCCGTCGGGCACGCCGTTCAACCACCTCTCCCAGCTGGAAGCGGAAGAGGGCGTGCCCCGCAACCCCTTCATCAACGCCGGGGCCATCGCCGTCTGCGACCAGCTGATGGACGTGTTCAAGGACCCGCCGGCCCTGGTGCGCGGCTTCTCGGGCTTCCTGGCCGGCGAGAGGGTCGAGATCGACGAGGCGGTGGCGGCGTCCGAGCTGGCCAACGCCTGGCAGAACCGGGCCATCGCCAACCTGATGCGCGGCAAGGGTACGATCCACCACGACCCCGAGGCCGTGGTCGCCGCCTATTGCCGCCAGTGCGCCCTGACCATGAGCTGCCGCCAGTTGGCCAGAGCGATGCTACCCCTGGCGGCCGGCGGTTTCTCGCCGATCGTCGACGAGACGATCTTTCCCGAGCGCCTGTCGCGCCGCCTAAACGCCCTGCTGCTGACCTGCGGCATCTATGACAGCGTCGGCAGCTTCGCCTACCGCGTCGGCCTGCCGGCCAAGAGCGGCGTGGGCGGCGGCATCGTCGCCATCGTGCCGGGCAAGGCGGCGATCGCCGTGTGGTCGCCGGAACTGGACCGGTTCGGCACGTCGGTGGTGGGGACCGTGGCGCTGGAGCGGTTCAGCCAGCTGACCAACTGCTCGGTGCTTTAAGGGCGTCTACCTAGTCTTGCGCTGGATCAAGGTGGCCGCCGGCCTCGCCGGAGAAGCTTCGCCGTACTTGCAACGGAGAGCTTCCATGCCCCCTTTCCTCACCCTCGTGGTCGCCGCCTTCGGCGCCTTCATGCTKGCCCTGGCGGTCGGCCAGATCCAGACGGCGCGGGCCGAGCGAGCGAAGCGGCGGTGAGCTTTGCTGGATGAGCAATTGCTCAAAACCGTTGTCATCCCGGAAGCCTCGAAGAGGCTGTCCGGGACCCAGGGGACTCGGCCAAGGCGGTGCGGTTCACCTGGGTCCCGGACAACGCTTCGCGTTTCCGGGATGACAACCGTTGGGATGGGTCTGGGCGCTTAGCCCTCCCCCTCGTACCCCACGCCCGTCAGGTACAGCCCGTCCGACGGCGCCACCGGCCCGCAGGCGGTGCGGTCCTTGGCCTCCAGCGCCGCCCGCACATCGTCGGCCGTCCAGCGCCCGACGCCGACCTCGACCAGGGTGCCGGTCATCGACCGCACCTGGCGATGCAGGAACGAGCGGGCTTCGAACACCAGGTGCACCTCGTCCCCGACCCGGCTGATCCGGGCCACGTCCAGGGTCTTCAGCGGCGACTTCGACTGGCAGGCCATGTCGCGGAAGGTCGTGAAGTCGTGCAGCCCGACCAGCACCTGGGCGGCGGCGTGCATGGCGTCGGCGTCGATGGCCTTCTTCATGTGCCAGACCTTGCCCTTGTCCAGGGCCGGCGGGGCGCGGCGGTTGAGGATGCGGTAGAGGTAGCGCCGCTCGTTGGCCGAGAACCGCGCGTGCCAGCCTTCCGGCGCGACCGAGGCGTCCAGCACGCTGACCGCCTCGCGCGTCAGGTGGGCGTTCAGGGCGTTCATCACCGTCTCGGCCGGCCAGTCGCGCTCGAGATCGACATGCACCACCTGGCCCGTCGCATGGACGCCCGTGTCGGTGCGGCCGGCGGCGGCCACGCGGATGTCCTGGCCGGTGAAGGCCTTCACCGCCGCCTCCAGCGCCCCCTGCACCGACGGCTGCGAGGCCTGGGCCTGGAAGCCGTTATAGGGCCGGCCGTCATATTCGATCGTCAGGCGGTAGCGGGGCATCAGGCCAGGACCGTCCCGGCCGCCAGCGGGAAGCCGCGCAGGAAGACCTCGGCCTCCTGCACGCCCTTGCCTTCGCGCTGGGCCTTGAGCAAGCGCACCGCGCCGTCTCCGCAGGCGATGAGCAGGGCGTCGTCCAGCGCAACGGCCGCCACGCCGTCGGCGTCCTCGACGCGCGACAGCAGAGCCTTCACCCGCACAGGCCCCTTCTCGCTCGGCGCTTCGAACCACGCGCCCGGGAACGGCGACAGCCCCCGGATGTGACGGTCGACCTCGGCGGCCGGGCGGGTCCAGTCGATGCGGGCCTCGGCCGACTTGATCTTCTTGGCGTAGGTCACGCCCTCTTCCGCCTGCGGGACCTCGCGGACCGCGCCGCGCTCGATGGCGGCCAGGGCGACGGGCAGCATGCGCGAGCCGACGGCGGCCAGCTTGTCGTGCAGGCTGCCGGCGGTCTCCAGGGCGTCGATCCGCACCTGCTCGCCCATCAGCACCGGGCCCTCGTCCAGGCCCTCGCTCATCCGCATCACCTGGACGCCGGTCACCGCGTCGCCGGCCATGATCGCCCGCTGGATCGGGGCGGCGCCGCGCCAGCGGGGCAGCAGGCTGGCGTGCAGGTTGAAACAGCCCAGGCGCGGGGCGTCGAGCACGGCCTTCACCAGGATCTGTCCGAAGGCGACCACCACGGCGGCGTCGAGGTCCAAGGCCTGGAAGGCCTCGATCTCCTCGGGGGTCTTCATCGACACCGGCGTGCGCACGGGCAGGCCCAGGCTCTCGGCGAAGGCGTGGACCGGCGAGGGCTTGAGGTCCTGGCCGCGGCCGCGCGGGGCGGGGGGCTGGGAATAGACGCAGGCGATCTCGTGGCCGGCGGCGACGAGCTCGGCCAGGCAGGCGACGGAGAAATCGGGGGTTCCGAGGAAGGCGAGGCGCATGGCGGACGTTTAGACGGCCCGGTCCTCCTTAGGAAGGCCGAGAGGGGTGCGACATGAGTCGGAACCTCGACCATGGACCGCCGTTCTATGGGCGACGCCATTTCCAGGAGGAAACGCCATGCGCTCCATCGCCCTCTTCGCCGTCGCCGGCCTGGCCGCCCTGTCGCTGGCCGCCTGCTCGGACGAGCACGCCACCCAGATCAAGGAAGGCGCCAAGGCCGCCGGCACCGAGATCAAGCAGGCCGCCGTCGACATCAAGAACGACCCCGACGTCAAGGAAGCCGGCACGGCCCTGAAGGAAAGCACCGAGGAAGCCGCCGCCGACGCCAAGGTCGCGGCCGGCGAGGCGGTCGACAAGGCCAAGGAAGCCGGCGCCAAGGCCGGTCAGGAGACCAAGGAAGCCGCGGCCGACATCAACGCCGACGCCAAGAAGGCCGGCGCGGACGCCAAGAAGAACGTCCACGAGGCGACGAAGTAGGGCCTAAGAATCCGCTCATCCCGGCGAATGCCGGGACCCAGATCCTATGGCGTTGCATCTGACTGGATCAGCGCTGCGCCCGAGGAACCCGCTTCACAGCTATTCCATCTGGGTCCCGGCATTCGCCGGGATGAGCGGAGCTAAGATCAGGCCGCGCGACGCGCCTTCTTGACCTTGGTGATGGCCCGGTCGCGCTTCAGGCGCGACAGGTGGTCGATGAACAGCACGCCCTTCAGGTGGTCCATCTMGTGCTGGATGCAGACGGCGTACATGCCGTCGGCCTCTTCCTCGATCGGCTGGCCCTTGTAGTCCAGATAGGTCAGCTTCACGCGGGCCGGACGCTCGACGGCGTCGTAGACCTCGGGCACCGACAGGCAGCCTTCCTCGTACGAGAACAGCTCCTCGGACTCCCAGGTGATCTTCGGATTGACGAAGTAGCGGGGGGCCGGCTCCTCGCCCTCGCGGGCCAGGTCCATGACGATCACGTTGACCAGCTCGCCGACCTGCACGGCGGCCAGGCCGATGCCCGGGGCGTCGTACATCGTCTCCAGCATGTCATCCATCAAGGCGCGCAGCTCATCGGTGACGGCGGGCACGTCCTTGGAGACCTGCTTCAGGATCGCCAGATCGGCGGAATTATCGACGGTGAGGATGCGACGGATGGCCATAACGACTGTCAGGTAAGCGCCGCGCCGCCCGGGGTCAAGGCGACGGAGGGACGCGGCGAGTGGTCACACCCGTTTCAAAATCCGCTGATCCCGGCATTCGCCGGGATGAGCGGAGATAAGGGACCTAGGACTTCGCCTGCAGCTTCGGCGTTTCATCGGCCGCCTCGCTGGACGCCAGCTTGATCAGCGGCCGCACCGAGCCCTCCACCGGGGCCAGCTCCGAGATCTCCTTGCCCTCGTGGTCGACCGACAGGTCCTCGAAGCGGCGGGCCTGGGTCAGGACCTGGCTCTCCAGCGAGCCGACGAACTGGTTGTAGCGGCCCACCGCCGCCTCCAGCGCCTTGCCCACCGAGCCGGCGTGGGCGCCCATCACGGCGATGCGCTTGTAGAGCTCGCGGCCCACCGCGACGATGTTGGCGGCGTTCTTGGCCTGGTCCTCGGCCCGCCAGCCGTAGGCGACGGCCTTGCACAGGGCGAACAGGGTCGTCGGGGTGACCAGCAGCACCCGGCGATCCATGGCCTCGGTCATCAGGTCGGGCAGGCGGTCCAGGGCGGCCGCGAGAAAGCCGTCGCCGGGCACGAACATGGCCACGAAGTCGGGCGAGCCCTCGGACGCGAACTGGTCCCAATAGGCCTTGGCGGACAGGCCCTGCATGTGGGCGCGGACGCTGGCGGCGTGACGCGCCAGGGCGCTTTCGCGCAGGTGCTCCTCGGTGGCCTCTTGGGCCTCGAGGAAGGCGTTCAGCGAGCACTTGGCGTCGATCACGAACACCCCGCCGCCGGGCATCTTGACCTTCACGTCGGGGCGGCGGCGGCCCTCGTCGCTCTCGACGCTGAACTGCTCCTCGAAGTCGAAGCGGGTGTTGAGGCCGGCGGCCTCCAGCACGTTACGCAGGGTCTGCTCGCCCCAGCGGCCCTGGACGCCGGCCCCGCGTCGCAGAGCGGCCGACAGCTTGCGGGCCTCGAACTGGGTGGCGGTCGAGGCCTCCATCAGGGCGGCGATCTGGGCCTTGAGGCCGCCGGTCTCCTCGGCGCGGGCCTTCTCGACGGCGGTGACCTGGGCCTCGAACTTGGCCAGGGTCTCGGCCACCGGCTTGAGCTGGGCTTCCAGCCGCTGCTGGCTCAGCAGTTCGCGGCTCTTGAAGTTCTCCTCGGTGCGCTTGATCAGCGCCTCGGCCACGGTGTTGGCGGTCATGGTCGCCTGCTGGGCGGCCTGGGCGCGGATCAGCTCGGCCTGGGTGGCGGCCTGATCCTCCAGCAGCCGCGCGCGCTCGCCGGCCTGGACCAGCTGCTCGTTCAACCGCCAGGCCTTCCCTTCCGCCTCGGTGGCGCGGCGCAGCGCCCACACGGCGAACGCCCCGGCGGCGACGGCCGCCAGCAGCAGGACCAGGGCGAGGATCAGGAACGGATCGGAGAAGTTCATGCTCCGTTCTTAGCCGGAGTCGGCGGTTCCAGGAAGGGCGCGCTCGAAAGCCCGGCGGCGAGCGGCTAGAGAGGGGCGCATGTCACGACTCTGGATCATCGGGCCCGGCGCGGTCGGCAAGACCCTGGGCCGGCTGTTCCACGACCGCGCCGCCTTCGAGATCGCCGGGATCGTCGGACGGTCGCGTGAGGGCGCCGAGGCGGCGCGGGCCTTCATCGGCGGCGGCGAGACGGTGGACGCGGCCACGCCGTCGGCCGGCGATTTGGTGATGATCTCGACGCGCGACGGCGAGATCGACGCGGTCGCCGCCGCCCTGGCCGAGGGCGTCGATCCGGCGGGCCTGGTCGTCTTCCATTGCAGCGGGGCGCGGGACTTGGCGCCGCTGGAGCCCCTGCGCCGGCGCGGGGCGGCGGTGGCGGCCCTGCATCCGGTCAAGGCCTTCGCCGATCCGGCGCGGGAGATCGAGACCTTCGAGGGCGTGGTCTGCACCCTGCAGGGCGACGACGCGGCCCTGGCGGCGCTGGCCCCGGCCGTGGCGGCCATCGGCGGCGCGCCGGTCGTGCTGCCGGAGGGCGTCGACCGGCGGCTCTATCACGCGGGGACGGTGTTCGCCTCGAACTACCTGGCGGCCCTGGTCCAGGCCGGGCTGGACGCGCACGCGGCGGCCGGGATCGACGGCGAGACCGCCCTGAAGATCCTGTCGCCCATCCTGCGCGACGCCCTGGCCGCGATCCTCGACAAGGGTCCAGTGGCGGCGCTGACCGGGCCGATCGCGCGCGGGGACGCGGCGACCGTGGCGGCCCAGGTGGAGGCGCTGGCGGAGCGGGACGCGGGGCTCGCCGAGCTTTACGCGGCGCTGGGGCGGAAGACGGTGGAGTTGGCGCGGCGCAAGACGCCGGGGTTGGATTTGGGGGCGGTGGAGGCCGTGCTGAAACGCGAGTTGCGCACCCCCTTGCCCCCACCTGGCGACTGCGTCGCCTGTCCGCCCCCATAGGGGGCGGAGGCTCGGTCAGCGCGGCGCATCCTCCGCCCCCTCGCCGCGACAGACCGCGAAGCGGTCAGGTGGGGGCAAGCGGGTGAGCCACCGACCTAAGCCGGCCGACGCGCCCGCAGCGCCTGGGCGATGGTCCCGTCGTCCAACCAGTCCAGGTCGCCGCCCACGGGCACGCCGCGGGCCAGCATGGTCACCGAGACGCCGGTCGGCGCCAGGCGGTCGGCCAGGTAGTGGGCCGTGGTCTGGCCGTCGACGGTGGCCGGCAGGGCCAGGATCACCTCGGCGATCTCGCTGGCGTTCGCCCGGCCCAACAGCTCGCCCACCCGCAGCGCCTCGGGACCGATCCCGTCCAGGGCCGACAGCAGGCCGCCCAGCACGTGGTAGCGGCCCTTGAACGAGCCGCCGCGCTCCATGGCCCAGACCGAGCCGACCTCCTCGACCACGCACAGCAGGCGGTTGTCGCGCGTGGCGTCCGAGCAGATGGCGCAGGGGTCCGAGGTGTCGAGCGAGCCGCACACCGAACAGGTGCGCACCTTGGCCTGGGCCTCGACCATCGCCGCCGTCAGCGGGGCCAGCAAGGTGTCGCGCTTCTTCAGCAGCGCCAGGGCCGCGCGGCGGCCCGAGCGCGGGCCCAGGCCCGGCAGCTTGGACAGCAGGGCGATGAGGCGCTCGATCTCGGGTCCGGCGGAGGCGGCCATCAGGGTTTCGCGACCCGCGTGACCTGCGAATAGACCACTCGCCACTGGCCGTCGCGCTTGGCCCAGGTGTCGACAAAGCGCACGACCAGGGCGAAGCGCTGGCCGCCGTCGGTCCCGGTCATGTTGACCCGGCCGCCCAGCAGCGCGGTGTCGCCGAACACCTTCTCGACCGGCTCCTCGATCGTGAACGGGTCCAGCTTGAAGCCCGGGGCCACGTAGTCGGCGATCAGCCGCGCCTTGTCCTGGACCTGGCCCGCGCCGTTCACCAGCACGTAGTCGTCGGCCACCAGCCGCTCCAGCGCCGCGCGGTCGCCGTTCACCTGGGCCGCGTCATAGGCGTGCGCCGCCGCGGCCAGGTCGGCCGGCAGGGGCGCCGCCAGGGCGGTCGCCGGGACGGCCAGCGCCATGGCGATCAGGGCTGCGCGAAGGTGGAGCATGGTGTCCATTGTCCCCTAAATCCGCTCATCCCGGCGAATGCCGGGACCCAGATGGAATGGCTTMGAGGCTGACGCCAAGAGCGCTGAGTTCTTCCAATCATCCACACCGCCATAGGATCTGGGTCCCGGCGTTCGCCGGGATGAGCGGTAGTCAAAATGAGCCCTAGAACTTCATGCCCGGCAGGCCGCCCATCATGCCGGCCATCGGGCCCGCGGCTTCCTGCAGCATCTGCTCGCGCTGGCCGTTCAGCTTGGACAGGGCCACGGCGTGGGCGGCGACGATCAGGTCGGCGATCACCTCGCCCTCGCCGGGCTGGATCAGCTCCTCGTCCAGCACCACCTTGACCAGCTCGCCCGAGCCCCGGAGCGTGACGGTGACCATGCCGCCGCCGGCGGTCCCTTCGGCCGTCAGTTCGAGGATCTTGGCCTGAGCGTCGGCCAGCTTCTGCTGCATGGCCTGGGCCTGCTTCATCAGGCCGCCGAGGTCTTTCATGGGGTCACTCCAGTTCTCAGGGACGCGCGCGGCGTCATTCTTCCAGTTCGTCCGGTTCGATCGGCGGCGCCTCGGGCGTCATGATCGTGCGGACCTCGACGATCTCGGCGCCGGGGAAGGCGTCCAGCACCGAGGCGACGAAGGGATCCGAGCGGATCGCGTCCATCTCCTCGCGCTGCTCGCGCTTCTGGCGCTCCATCAGGCTCTCGGCCCCGCCGCCGCCCTCGGCCGCCACCAGCCAGGGCTGGCCGGTCCACTCCTTCAGCGCGCGGACCAGGCGTCCGGCCAGGTTGCCGGGCGCGCCGGGGGCGGCCTCGAAGGTGATGGCGCCGGGGCGGAAGCTGATCGGGCGGACATATTGCTCGACGTCGAGACGCAGGCCGATGTCGCGCTTCTCGGCGATCAGCTTCACCACGTCCTCGAACGAGGCGAGGGTCGGGGCGGCCTGGGCGGCCGGCGCGGCCATCACCCGGGCCTGGGCGTTGACGGCCCCGCCGCCTCCGCCGCCGCCGATCGAACCGCCACCGCCGCCACCACCCGGGCCGCCGCCCACGGGCTGGCCGTCGCGCAGGGCCTTCAGAGCTTCCTCGGGACCGGGCAGGTCGGCGGCGTAGCACAGGCGGATGATGGCCATCTCGGCCGCGGCCATGGCGTCGGGCGCGCGGCGCACCTCGTCATGGGCCTTCAGCAGCATCTGCCACAGGCGCGCCAGGGTCCCCGGCGAGGTCTGGGCCCCAATGGCGGTCAATCGCGCGGCCTGCTCCTTGGGCATGGACAGGGCGTCCGGCCCCAGGGCCTTGGCCACCGACGCGGCGTGGCAGTGGTCCAGCAGGTCCAGCATGACCACCGCCGGATCGGCGCCGAAGCCCCACAAGGCCCGGAAGCCCTTCAGCGACTCGCCGGGCTTGCCGCTCATGACGTTCTCGAACAAGGCGATCGTCTGGCCGCGATCGGCCAGGCCCAGCATGTCGCGGACCACGGCGGCGGTGACGGTCGAGCCCCGCTCGCCCTGGACGATGGCCTGGTCCAGCAGCGACAGGCCGTCGCGCACCGAACCCTCGGCGGCCCGGGCGATCAGGGCCAGGCCGTCCTCCTCGACCTTGGCCCCTTCCTTGGCGGCGATCCGGCCGAAGTGCTTGACCAGCACGTCCGGCTCGACCCGGCGCAGGTCGAAGCGCTGGGTGCGCGACAGGATCGTCACCGGCACCTTGCGGATCTCGGTGGTGGCGAAGATGAACTTGGCGTGCGGCGGCGGCTCTTCCAGCGTCTTCAGCAGGGCGTTGAACGCCGCCGTCGACAGCATGTGCACTTCGTCGATGATGTAGACCTTGTAGCGCGCCTCGACCGGGGCGTAGCGCACCCCGTCCAGCAGCTCGCGCATCTCGTCGACCTTGGTGCGGCTGGCGGCGTCCAGCTCCAGCACGTCCATGTGCCGGCCTTCGATGATCGCCTTGCAGTGCCGCCCCTCGACGGTCAGGTCGACCGAGGGGCCGTGGACGGTGTCGGTCTCGTAGTTCAGGGCCCGGGCCAGCAGGCGGGCGGTCGTGGTCTTGCCGACGCCCCGCACGCCGGTGAGCATGAAGGCGTGGGCGATGCGGCCGGTMGAGAAGGCGTTGGCCAGGGTGCGGACCATGGCCTCCTGGCCGATCAGGTCCTCGAAGGTGCGCGGCCGGTACTTGCGCGCCAGCACGGTGTAGGCGGCGTCGGGGTCGCCGAGGCTCTCGGCGGTCGGCGGGGCGGCCGGAGCCGGCGCGGCGGGCGCGGAGTCGGGCGTTCCGGCTTGCAGCGGCTCGTCGGCGGGAGGACCGCCGAAGATGTCGACGGTGTTCTCGTCGCGTTCGGCGGGCTCTTCATCCCACGGCGGCGCGGAATCGGTCGTGAGGTCGTCGTGGTCGGCCATGGGGCAAGTGTAGTGTGCGGAAGGGCGCAGCAAAAGGCTCGCGCCGCGCTTGACGCTCAGAAGCTGACAGAATGTGGGGAAAGGTGGAGACCGGCAGACGACCCGGAGCGAAACTCGTTGTGGCTGCTGCCTCTCGGCCCTGACCAGGTTGGCGAGGACTCCGCCCGTCGCCGATCTCCGAGGCCTATATCGCGACTCATCGCCCCCGATGCAAGTCACAAGGGCAGGAGCCGTGACGACTCTTGGTCGCGGATGTTAGAGAATCGTCATGGCCCTCTCGATCATCACCAACATCTTCGCCGGCAATCCGCTCGACCGCGCCAGCGAGCGCCGGGGCGACGAGGCCTGGCTGGCCGAGAAGGCCGACGACCCGCATTCGCTGGCCGTGGCCATCTGGAACGGCAAGGCCCTTGTCGAGGACATCACCGACGAGGAAGGCAAGGTCAGCGGGGCCCAGATCGCCTATCTGCGGGCCGACATGGCCAAGGACCTGTCGGCCACGCCCGAGCGCCTGCTGTTCCTGGGCCTGTGGAAGGACATCGCGGTGTTCGCCGTCGACCTGGAGGGCGGGGCCGACCCGGCCGAGGGGCCGCTGCAGGGGCTKGGCCGGTTCGAGGAGCTGCGCGGCGTCGCCCTGACCCTGCCGCCGCCCGACGCCGGCATCCTGGCCACCGCCAAGTCGATGTTCGAATGGCGGCGCAAGCACAAGTGGTGCAGCAACTGCGGCCAGGAGACCAATGTCACCGACGGCGGCTGGAAGCGGCAGTGCTCGTCCTGCCAGACCGAGCACTTCCCGCGCACCGACCCCGTGGCGATCATGCTGGCCCTGCACGAGGGCCGCTGCCTGCTGGGTCGCCAGGCGATGTGGCCGCCCGGCATGTACTCGGCCCTGGCCGGCTTCGTGGAGCCCGGCGAGACCATCGAGGAGGCCTGCGCCCGCGAACTGATGGAAGAGGCCGGCCTGACCGCCACGGCCGTCCGCTACCACTCCAGCCAGCCCTGGCCGTGGCCCTCGTCGCTGATGATGGGCCTGATGGCCGACGTCGACAGCGACGTGGCCGCGCCCGACCAGACCGAGCTGGAGGCGGTGAAGTGGTTCACCAAAGACGAGGCCAAGGCCCTGATCCGCGGTGAGTTGGAAGGCTTCTTCGCCCCGCCGCCGCTGGCCATCGCGCACCAGCTGATCAAGGCCTGGGCGGAGGGGGAGTAAGTTCCTCCGCGCCTTCAAGGTCCTCCCCCTGTGGGGAGGACCTTGGCGGGTGGGCTCGCCTAGCCGAACAGCACCAGCAGCTCCCGCACCACCATCCACGCCAGGGCGATGGTCGACAGCGAGAACAGCAGGAAGCGCACCAGCACGATGTTGACGCTGGCCTGGACCAGGCTGTGCAGCACGCGCAGCGCGACGTACGCCCAGGCCAGCTTGACCGCCAGGGCGTCGCCGTGGCCGGCGACCTGGATGGCCAGGGCGGCCGCGTAGAAGATCGTCGGCTGCTCCATCAGGTGGTTGTAGTTGTCGGCCGCCTGGCGGGCCGGCGCGGGCAGGCCGTTCAGGCTGCCCGGAAAGGCCGCGTCCTGCGGCTTGATCCCGGCCTTGCTCATGGCCGGCATCCGCTGGACGTACATCCACAGCCAGATCACCAGCGACCAGGCCACAAGCGCTATCACCGGCGCGATCAGGGTGTTCATGTCGTTCCCTCCCCGGAACTCTTGCTTATGCCGGGGAGGTTAGTCGCGGAACGCCGTTATGGCGAAGCCTGCCGCGACGTCAGGCCAGGTCAGGCCGCCGCGGGCGAGAAGCGAGCCCGGATCGCGGCGGGGATCGCGCCGAGCAGCAGGCCGACGCCCAGGGGCGTCAGCGCTTCGGCCAGGCCGGGCGCGATCACGATCAGTTCGCGGGTGCGCGTGGCCTGCATGGCCCGGACGATGGACAGGATCGAGAACAGCGTCGCCACCAGCCCAAGGCCGGGCGGCAGGAGGCTGAGGATCGACAGCGCCGAGGGATCGTCGGCGCGCCCCTTCGTCAGGCTGCCGACCGCGAGGGTCGCGATCCAGATCCCCAGGCCGATCAGCGCCAGGTAGATCATCTTGGTCAGCAGGCCGGCCGTGATCACCAGGAGGCCGAAGGTGGTCAGCGGATTGGCCGGCATGCCCGCCCAGATCGCTAGGCCGATCGCCCCGACCAGCACCGCGCCGCCCGCCAGGCCCAGGATCCACGCCAAGCTCTTCATCACTCTAGTCCCCCCGAGCGCGGCCCGAAGCGGCCGCGTTCAAGGTCAAGCTAGAGACAACCCAAGGTCGGCGCAACGCCGCCTAGACCCGATCCCGGAACGGGTCCGCCGGATAGACGCCCAGCACCTCGAACTTCTCGGAGAAGAACTTCAGCTCGTCGAAGGCCAGGGCCAGCGGACGATCCTCGGGGCGGCCGTCGACCTCGGCGTAGAAGAAGGTGGCCGTGAAGGCCCCGCCCTCCATGTAGCTTTCCAGCTTGGTCATGTTGACGCCGTTGGTCGCGAACCCGCCCAGCGCCTTGTAGAGGGCGGCCGGCAGGTTGCGGACCTTGAACACGAAGCTGGTCACGCAGCGGTGGGTGAACGGCGGCGCGGCCGGCGACTTGTCGGCCGTCATCACCAGGAAGCGCGTGGTGTTGTTGCGCTCGTCCTCGATGTCCTTGGCCAGGATGTCCAGGCCGTAGATCTCGGCGGCCAGGGCCGGGGCCACGGCGGCGCGGGTCGGGTCGGGCTTCAGGGCCAGGGCCTTGGCGGCGCCGGCCGTGTCGCCCGCGCTCTCGTGGGCCAGGCCCAACTTCTTGAGGCTGTGGCGGCACTGGCTGAGCGCGATCGGCATCGAGCTGGCGATCTTCACCGTCTCCAGCGTCACGCCCTTGTTGGCCATCAGCTGGAAGCGGATCGGCTTGAAGCGCTCGCCGATGATCTGCAATCCCGAAGCAGGCAAGAGATGGTGGACGTCGGCCACGCGGCCGGCGATCGAGTTCTCGATCGGGATCATGCCCAGCTGGCAGGCGCCCGACTTGATGGCCTCGAACGCCTCCTCGAAGGTGGCGCAGGGCACGGCCTCGTAGTCGGGGAAATAGGTGCGGCAGGCCTCGTGGCTGTTGGCGCCGGGCTCGCCCTGGAAGGCGATCTTCTTGAGGATGCTCATGCTTTGATCCCGGCCGCGTAGGCGCGCGCCGCTTCGAGGTCGGAAGGATTGTCGACGGAGATCGGGGCCTCGCCGGCCACGGCGGCGCGCAGCTGCAGGCCCAGCTCCATGGCGCGCAGCTGCTCCAGCTTCTCGCGCTTCTCCAGCGGCGAGGGCGGGGCGGCGTTGAAGGCTTCCAGGGCGGCGCGGCGATAGCCGTAGATGCCGATGTGCCGCCAGATCGGCGCGTCGCCGTAGAGGGTGGAGCGGGTGAAATAGAGGGCGCGGCCCGACAGGCCGTCCTGCTCCATGGCCAGCACGGCCTTGACCACGTCGGGGTTGGACCGGTCGGCGGGCGAGGCTTCCGGCGCCACCACCGTGGCGATGTCGCAGCTGGGATGGGCGCCCAGCAGGTCAGCGCAGGCGCTCAGCACCGAGGGCTGCACGAACGGCATGTCGCCCTGCAGGTTGATGACCACGTCGTGGCGGCGCTCGGGGTCCAGGACCTCCAGGGCGGCCAGGATGCGGTCCGAGCCCGAGGGCAGGCGCGGATCGGTCAGCACCGCCACGCCGCCGGCCTTCTTGACCGCGTGGACGATCGAGATGTCGCCGGCCGCCACCGCCACCGGGCCGATTCCCGCCGCCTGGGCCTGGCGCAGCACGCGCACGATCATCGACACGCCGCCGATGTCGGCCAGGGGCTTGTCGGGGAGGCGGGTGGCCGCCATGCGGGCTGGAATGACGACGATGGGGTTCATGAGTGGCCGATGCGGGGTCAAAACCGTTGCTGCCCGGTTGCGCCCCGGGCGGTAGCGTGTAAGAGACGCGAGCGCAACATGGAGCGCGCGGGGGAAACCTCCGGGCGCGGATTTCGGGCCTGTCGTCAGACGGCCCCCAAGAGGCTGGTAAGGCTTTAGATGAGCGACCTGACGTTCAACAAGATCTTCGGCGGCGTCCTGATGACGGGGCTGATCATTTTCGGTCTCAAGGAAGGCTCGGACATCCTTTTCGCCAAGCACGAGCTGGAAAAGCCGGGCTACGAGATCGCTGTCGCCGAAGAGGCCGGTGAAGGCGCCGCCGCCGCCGAGGTCGCGCCCGACTGGGGCAGCGTCCTGACCCCGGCCAACGTCGCCGCCGGCCAGGCCGTCAGCGCCAAGTGCGCCTCGTGTCACAACTTCACGCCCGAGAATCACACGGGTCCGGGCCTGTTCGGCGTGGTGGGCCGCAAGCCCGGCACCCACCCGGGCTTCGCCTATTCGTCGGCCATGGTCGATTTCGGCGCCAAGAACCCGGTCTGGGACTACGACCACCTCGACACCTTCCTGAAGGCGCCGGGCAAGGACGTCTCGGGCACCAAGATGACCTTCGTCGGCCTGAAGAAGCAGGAAGACCGGATCGCCATCATCGCCTATCTGCACAGCCTGGGCTCGACCCTGCCGATCCCGGCTCCGAAGCCGGCCGGCGCGGCTCCGGCTCCGGCCGCCGGCGCTCCCGCCGCGGCTGGCGCCGCCGCCTCGGGCGCGGCTCCGGTG